>JAFOFM010000153.1 GCA_017387265.1 Peptococcaceae bacterium
GCCGGACGGCTGGGTGGTTGTAACCGCCGGGAACCCTCCGGAATATAACAACTCGGTGCGTGAGTTCGACGTGGTAACCTGGGACCGCTTAAAACGAATCGATGTGGAACCGGACTTTGACGTATGGAAAGAATACGCCTATAAAACCGGTGTGCATCCATCGGTGTTAACCTATCTGGAAATCCGCAAAAGCGATTTTTATAAAATCGAATCCACCATCGATGGCAAACGCTTTGTAACCGCCCGCGGCTGGGATGATTTAAGCCAGATGATTATCCTTTACGAGAAAAACGGCCTCAAAGTAGATGAGGATTTAGTGGGGCAGTATCTGCAGGATGCCAAAATTGCAAAAAGCTTTGCGGTGTATTATGATTTATTCAATAAATACCGCAGCGACTATCAGGTTGATCAGATTTTAGCAGGCAATGTAACTGATGAAATTAAAGAACGCGCTATGAATGCCGGCTTTGATGAACGGTTATCCTTAATCGGCCTGCTGTTAGATGCCGTTACCAGCGACGTAAAAGAAGTGATCGAAGGCAAAAAAGTGCTGGAACAGCTGATGAACGTTTTAAAACAGTTCCGCGTGGAAATTGCCAAAGGCAAAGCTTTACCGGTGGAAATTCTGGAAGCGCTCAAAGCAAACGAAGTGCAGAAGCTGGACAAAGGCCGCAAAGCAGGGAGCTTATCGGCTGATGGACAGGCACGCGCAGAATTGCTGCTGGCTATGTTAGATGAAAACATCGACCGCATTGGAGCGGAAACCGACGGCATGCAGGCCTTTGGGCTGCTTAAAATGGACTTTGATGCCCGCGTAAAAGCAATGAAACAGAACGGCATCGAAAAAGGCGCGCTGTTAGAAAATCTGTTCCTCTTTAGCGAAGAGGTATTTACCAACGGGCACGAGCTGTTAATTATCGTAACCGAGTTGACCACCAACTACTACACAGCCAGATATATCAGCGAATACGGCTGTGAAAAATATTTTGAACACAACAAAGAATTACTGTTTTACGAACGCCAGAAAAAACTCATGCAGGAGCTGGACGGCCTGAATCTGGATGAAGCGGTGGAGGCGTAAGCCAGAAGCATATCAAAACCGCCGGCATGGCAAGTGTGATGGAAAGTGTGATGGAATGATGGAACAAATGACGATGCAGAACTTTACAATCGAACATGGAGTATTAAAAAAATGGGAAAGCCATGACGCTCATGTAACCCTGCCCGATGGAATCCGGGCAGTGGGCTACGGGGCATTTCGGGGCAATGAGAAGCTGGAATCGGTTTCAATTCCCGAAGGGGTCGTAAAAATCGACAGTCTGGCCTTTGCCGGCTGCGTAAATCTCCGGGAAGTAGAGCTGCCTGCAGGCCTTGCAGAAATTGGCTACAGTGCCTTTGAAAACTGCACAAGCCTGCAGCAGATTACCTTACCGCAAGGCCTTGTTCTGTTCGACCGTATGGCCTTTTTAAACTGCGTGTCGCTTGCCGAAATTGCCTTCCCGGATACGCTCAAGAACGTAGGGCGTGATGCTCTGCGCGGCACAGCCTGGCTGGATCAGCATGCCGACGGGGTTGTTTATGCAGGCAGACTTGCCTTATTTGCAAAAGGAAGTATTACCGAGGCCGATATCCGCCCAGGTACTGAAATTATCTGTGTGGATGCCTTTCGCAACTGCACGGCATTAACGCGCGTAACACTGCCGGACTCGTTAAGAATTATCGAGGATAGAGCCTTTCAGAACTGCCGCAGATTAACACAGCTTGTGATTCCCGAGGCGGTGGAGCATATCGGCTATCGCGCCTTTGATGAATGCATCCGCTTATCGGCCGAGTTAAATGCAAAAAATCCAAAGATTGGCCGCCAGTGTTTTATGGATACTGCACAGGTGCGTATTACAAATGTGGACCCGGCAAAGGTGCCTGACAATGTGCGGGATAGTGCGATATTAGCCTTTTCAGATGATGTGATGAATGGTAAAGCGTTGGACGAAGCCTTTCAGAACCGGTTTTATCGCTATTTACAGAGCCGCCGCAAATTATTATATCCGCTGGCGCTTGCCAACTGGAACCTCATGCACATTCTGATGCAGGAGCAGATTATCCCATTAGAAGATGTGGACTGGATTTTAGAATCGGTTTTAGAAGGGGAGCAGACAGAGGCTGCCGCGGCACTGATGCAGTATAAACAGACCATTACAGCAGATGCAGACCTGAATGGGGAGTCAGACAGCCTGGATAGTTTCGATGATATGTCGCTAGACGGCTGGGATGATCTGGAACTGAGCTGGGATTTGCCGGTGCAGGAAAAAACGCCAGAGGATTTAGAAAAAGAGTGGGGCATGAAAAAACAGTCCGACGGCACTTATACTATTATGCTTTATCGGGGAACCGATCTGGAAATCACCGTTCCAAACCGCATTGGCGATAAAATGATTACTGCGATTTCGCCATCGGCATTAAGCCCTGCGCGTCACGGCATCAAACACGAAACCATCGAACATCGCAGACAGATTCGCGCCATCACCATTGAAGAAGGCATTACCCGTATCGGCAACCATGCCTTTGCCGGGTGTGAAAATCTCACATCGGTTACTTTCCCGGAAAGCCTTGTGGAAATCGGCTATGAGGCCTTTAAAGATTGTGTGAACCTTGCCGAACTTAAGTTTCCGAACAGTCTGGAGCGCATCGGCCGTGCAGCGTTTGCCGGCTGTGTGAATCTGAAAAAAGTGCAAATAACGGAACAAGCAGAGCTGGCAGAGGATGCACTTGTTAAACAA
>JAFOFM010000154.1 GCA_017387265.1 Peptococcaceae bacterium
CCTACACGTGCGATGATAGTTTCTTCACCGGCACCACCTACTAAACGGTCAATATTGGCGCGTACAGTTACACGGGCAATTGCTTTTACCTGAATACCGTTTTTCGCCATAGCCGCAATAACCGGTGTTTCGATTACTTTTGGTGTTACCGATACCATTACCGCTTCTTTTACATCACGACCAGCCAGGTCAATCGCGGCTGCTCTGGAGAAATTCAGTTCAATACCGGCACGTTCCGCTGCAATTAAAGCGTCAATAACTTTATCGACATTACCGCCAGCTAAATAGTGGGCTTCCAGTTTGGAAGTATCCATATCCAGACCTGCTTTGATTGCTTTAATCAGCGGCATAACAATTTTGTGCGGAGGTACTCGTCTTAAACGCATACCAACTAAGTTAAACAGCCCTACTTTAACGCCTGCTGCCAGTGCAGAAATCCACAGCCCGATTGGTACAAATCTGAAAAATACCATCAGCAGGATTAAAACAAACAGCATTGCAATAATTAATCCACCTAATCCCATTATTCTTGTGTCCTCCTTTTTTCTACGATCAGCCAGGTGCCGTCTTTACGAACCACCTGTACTGCTTCGCCCTTTTGTATAAATTCTCCCGCGGTTACAACATCGATACGTGTACCGTCATCCAGTTCTACAGTCCCTGCCGGACGCAGTGTGGTTGCCGCTGTACCATATCGGCCAATATAGGCAGCCTGCTCCTTTCGGCCTGCCACATAACCATCTTCTGTTGTGAGCCGTTCCCGCACAAGCAGGCGATCAAAAACCTTGCTTTTACTGAACAGTTTCAGAAGAATCGGTGCAGCCACTACCATAATAAGAAGCACAATAGCCAGATATTTGAGTGCTGTAGCCATATCCGGTGTAGTCAGGAAAATACTTCCCACAATACAGCCAATACCGCCCAGCGCAAAAATACCGAACCCCGGTATTAGAATTTCCAGTACGCATAAAATAATCCCTGCCAGGAAAAGCAGCAGGGCAAACCAGCTTGCCATACCTGCTATCATATGACCTCCAAAATATAATGCCAGAAGTAAAATCCCTGCAACCGCCAGAACACCAATCCCCGGCACAAGGAATTCAAACACCAGACATAAAATCCCCACCGCCAGCAGCACAGGAGCTACATTAGGGTGAGTAATAAACCTTGTAATCTTTTCAGCACCATTCATCTCACTGTATAAAAGCTCTGCTTCATCGGCACCAAGCCAGGTTAACAGCGCTTCACGGTTTTCAACAATGGTATCTGCCATGCCAAGTTCCAGAGCCCGTTGAGGAGTTAAGGTTAAAAGCTTGTCTTTTTCTACAATACCTTCTATTGCAATGTCACGATCTACAAATGCTTTTGCAATTTCGGGATTACGGCCTTTATCTTCGGCAATCGCTGCAAATTCCTCACGCCATGGCCCCAGATATTTTTCATCAGCCCGTTCACCGTTTACCAGCATCTCGGCATCTCCCAGTGTGCTGCCAGGCATCATAGCAATCTGGTCACAGCACATGGCAATATATGCCCCTGCCGATAGCGCCTGGTCTTTTACAAGCGCCACCGTTTTTATCCCGGTACTATAAAGAACACGCTTGATATCCTGTGCAGCATCCACACGGCCGCCCGGGGTATCCAGCTCCAGAATAATCAGATCCGCGCCGGCATCTTCTGCAGCTTTAATATTGCGTTCCAGATAAGAGGACAGCCCCAGTTCCACTGCATCATCAACCGTAATAATCATTACTTTTTGCGGTGCTTCATCCGCATAAGCCGCCGGTAAAAAAACAGACCAGCAAAAAATAAAAAGCATCAGCAAAACAATCCATTTTTTTGATGTTGCATTATATTGTTTCAAGTGTCCACCTCCTCGAAATTATTATAGCACAATTATACAGCTTAAAATATCAAGATATTGTGGGGATTACAGGTATAAGGAATATTTCACAGCATTTTTTTACTATCCGAAGAAAACCGGCATTCGGTAATAAATGTCTGTTTCAACGCATCATACTGCCAGTGGAACGTTCCGCCATAACGGCCAATCATACGCTGTATCTGCAAAATACCTTTTCCGTGTAAGTCTGTATCCGCCTTCTGCGTAGTTAAAGTACCATGCTGTATTTCCGGCATTTTCTCACAGCTGTTCTGCATACGAATCAGAATATCTCCTTTAACATCCTGCATTATATCCAGGTATAGCCAGGCATCTGCAGAAATTCCGCTATGCTCGATCCCATTGTCCAGCAGATTGCCGAACAGTGTCGTAACATCATAATCATTCATGAAGTCCAGAAGCCCGTCCTCACAAACAATCTGCACATCCATTCCCACAGCCTCTGCCTGCCTTGCTTTTTGCGAAAACAGAATATTCAGTACCGGTCTTGTGCTATATGCAGAATGTGCTGTTTTTGGCACTGTCTGAATCATCTGCTGCAGATAAGCCAGTGCCGCATCACTTTCGCCACATTCCAGCAAACCTGCCAGACAGGCCAGATGATTATTCCAGTCATGCTGATAAATCCGCTGCTGTTCTTCTTTTGCATCAAGCTCCGCTAAACGCTGATGCAGCAATTTTTCTACTGCATCGGTATTTTCAGAAACGTATACAGCAGGCTCCTGTTTCGTTTCTGCAGGAAAATGGTTATAACCGCTCTGTGCTACCGGATTTCGCACCCCGTCATTTAACAGATATACCCCGGAGCCAGCCTCCACAAAACCGATGATTGTCAGTTTTCTGCCCGTCTGCTGCTCATACAGTCTACAGATTTCCTCTGCCTTTTCTGCCTTCATAGTGCCTACCAGCTGATAATCTTCTCCACCGGTCATGGCCCATTCCAGACCATTTTCCCCAAGCTGTTCCGCCAAAACCATACAGGTTTCCTGCACCGGTACACAATCCGTTTTTAAAATCAGTGCAGCACCGCTTGCCTCACTGATTTCACGACATTCCGATAATAATCCATCGCTGATATCGTTTAACGCATGCAGATGACTGCCGGCAAGCTGATTTAATATAGCAATTTCTTCACAGCATGGCTCCGGACGGCAGTGACAGGTTCGCAGCTGTTCTTTTTGTGTTTCAGTAAGACAGATAGAATCTTCCTTGCGCAAAAAAAGTTCCAGTCCTGCTTTGCTTCCGCCAAGCGAACCTGTTGTAAAAATTACGTCATCAGGCTTTGCATGACTTCGCAGATGCAGATATTTCTGTTCTACAAGCCCAAGTACTGTAACATTAATCGTAAGCCTGTCCGGACTTGAAGTGGTATCACCGCCAATTACATTCACACCGTATTTACGACAGATAGCATCTACACCCTGATAAAAGCCCTGCCATTCTTCTACGGTATAATCCGGCGGCAAGGCCAGAGAAAGCAAAATGTGAAGCGGTTTTCCGCCCATCGCTGCCACATCGCTCAAATTAACAGCTACTGCTTTATAACCAAGTTCCTGTGGTGTTATAGAACCGCGGATAAAATGGACATCCTCCACCAGCAGATCACAGCTTGATACCTGATAATACCGTTCATCATAAGGTAATACCGCACAATCATCCCCACGCCCTATTATCACATTATCCGGCGTATAACACGGCACCTGAATCAGATCAATCAGTCCAAATTCTCCGAGCGTATCCAGTTTCACATTATCACCTGCTTTTCATATTCTATATAGCCTGCACAAGTCGTTCCAGAATAAAACGCACCTTTTCTGTACTCGGCCCTCTGTTTTCGACCGCACCGTCCGCACCAATCCACACCCGGTTCTCTTCTTCCCCTTCCAGCCATGTGGATGCGAAACCATCTAACAGTTTTCCCTCTGCCAGGCGCTTTGCTTCAGCCAGCGCCACATATTCAGTTTCTCCGCTGTTATAATACGCCATCAGATAACGGCGAAACGTAAGCGGAAGATGTTCCTGTTCTTCCCGACACAGATTCAAAGCCTGAGCCAGATTACTTAACAGGGCATTATCCAGTAAAGCGCCCTCCTGCCCGGCTTCTTCTTCCAGACAATAGCAATTCTCTTTATTGATCACTTTATAAAATTCCATCAGACCCACACTCCCATGCCTGTGAAATTCTTTGCACGATTTCACCAATAGAGCAGGCTGTTGTATCAATGGTTAAATCTGCGACTTCTTCCCAGCACTGACTGTTTTCATAGTACTGCTGCATCTTGTCTGACTCACGGTCCAGACGCAAAAGCGGACGGTTCTCTTTGCGGTTTATCCGCTGTCCGATGCTGTCTTTATCTGCTTTCAAACAGACAAGCATTCCTGATTTTCGGATCATGTTCAGCCGTTCTTCCGTTTGTTCCAGTGTTCCGCCAGCAGCAATCACACTGTTTTCTTTACGCAGCAGTTTACAAAACATCAGCTCTTCCTCCGACTGAAAACGAATCTTCCCGCATTTCCAGTACAGAGTCATTAAATCCAATCCCGTTACTTTAGCCATTTCTTCATCCGCATCAAAAAAATCCATCTGCAGCTCCTCGGCCAGTTTTCGACCAACAGAGCTCTTACCAGTTCCCATAGACCCTACCAGAATGATATTGCGTTTTTTTTCTGCGTTTCTGCTTTGTATTTTGTTATTCTGCATATTGTCCCTCCAGCTGTTTCTCGTTCATACGAAAAACAGACCATCCTGCCGCTAACCGTGCGGATGATCTGTCTTTTCAGAATTTACGCTTCGCCTCTGACTGGTACAATACAGATAAATTCCAGCGGCACATTGCCGGTATTGGTAAAGCAGTGCTGTTCGTTTGATGGTACATAGGCACAGGTACCTGCTTCAATCGGATGGTCTTTTCCAGCGATCATCAGATTTCCATTACCGGAAATTACATAATTGATATGCGGCCAGTCATGTGCATGTTCCGGAGAGCTCCCGCCCGGTTCTACTGTCATGATACGCATTACATGGTCTTCCCAGCCCTGTGCAGGACCAACTGCTACCTGTTTTACTGTGCCAATAGCACCACCTGGTGTCATATCTACTTTTGGCATATCTTTTACATTTCCAACAAACATGATTATCACCTCATTCAATATTTGTTATTATTATAACAATATTTTCCGAGAAGATAAACAAAAATCTGTTAATAAATAGCCTGCCTCAGCACAAATAGTTCAGTATTTTAATAATTCAGACGCATCCGATCCGAAACCATGGCTATAAATTCAGCGTTTGTCGGTTTTCCTTTTGTCAGATTAATGCTGTAGCCGAAATATTCTGTCATCAGATCGACATTGCCTCTATCCCACGCCAGTTCAATCGAATGACGAATCGCCCGTTCCACTCTGCTGGCGGTTGTTGTATATTTCTCCGCAATCTTTGGATAAAGTTCTTTTGTAATCGAAGTAGAAAGCTGCGGGTCTTCCAGACTCATCAGAATAGCATCCCGCAGATACTGATAGCCCTTTACATGAGCCGGAACACCCATATCATGGAGAAGTGCTGTAACTTCAACTTCCATCGGTTTACGACGGGGTGTCAGAATACGGGATGCCTGATAAACCGAGGCGGATTCTGAAAAAGCCATATTCCCCATCCGGTTTCCGGTTTCATATACCATATCAGGATACATTACTGTTTTCTGGGAAGCCACATCTTTGATACGTTCATAGATACCTTCCAGTTCAAAGGGTTTGATTAAATAGTCAGAGGCGCCTTTCATCATGGCTCTCTGCATAATGTTTTCGTTAAAATATGCTGTCAGCATAATAACTTTCGGACGGTTGCGCAAAACCTGCAGCCGGTCTAATACTCCAAGCCCATCCAGTCGCGGCATAATCATATCTAATAACACTACGTCCGGCTGATACGCTTCTATCAGTTCCAGACCGCTCCATCCGTCAGAGGCAGTTCCCACTACCTGAATATCTGATTTTTCCTGTAAATAGTTTTCCAGTACACTTACAAACTGCAGATTGTCATCTACCACTACGATTTTTAACATGCTGTCTCTCTCCTTCATCTCTCTGCCTGATTTTCTGTTTTTGTTCCCGGCAAAACACGGAAAATTTCCATTTATCGATTTATTCTGGAATCAGAATAACACTATTGGAAACTATAAATTGTTTTAGGAATTGCATATATTATATGGTAATGTTTGCCTTGGGAATATATTACCAGTTCATTGAAGGAAATGCAAGTGTTTTTTTCCTATTTTTCACATTATTTTTCCAACAGCTGTAATTCAAGTAAGAAGAGTCCCAATTTAATAACAAACCTATCCAGGTTATCTACGATAATTCTATTTTCCGCTCTTTTCTAACAGAAATACGACAGTCTTAAAAACAGGGAAATAACAGCGTTATATCGAAATTATCGAAAAATCAATAAATACGGAACGGTAATGGAATACTGATACCTACAGCACGATTTACTCCCCATAAAGTCAGCTGCTGTGGTAAAACCCACTGTCCGTTTGAAGTAACCTGGTTCCAGACAAACTCAGCAGTTTCAGCCTGCCCCGGTGCCATTACCACTTCTCTTGGAAGGCTGGTATCCACAATATTATCTGAAAAACGATAAATCTCCTGACTGTTTGCATTAGAAATATAAAAATCAAACAATTCTTCCGATGGATAACGAAGTACAATCGTGTCTGCAGAAATATTACGCTTCCGGAAAGTAATCCGCACATCCTCTCCTCGCGCGTAGCGGGCTTTATTCGTCGTCAGAATGTAACGAAAATCGCCGATTTCCTCCCAGGTATAATTTAATCCGTCTAGTCCCGGTTCAGCGCCGGATGGCTGGTATACAGGCGTATCGGGAAAGCTTGGCAAGGTCTGCGGAATATCTCCGCTCCCGGGATATGCAGGAGTATCCGGAAAACTCGGCAGTATTTGCGGCATATCCGCATTGCCTGATGGATAACACGAGCCCGGAAGGCAGGTTACACCTAACGATCGCCATGTGGCGCTATCTACCATTCCGGTCGGTGTAATATTGTTATTTCGCTGAAATGCCATAACAGCATTCCTGGTCATATTTCCAAAAAGCCCATCAACACGAACCGAATATCGGCGTTTCCGCAGAAGATTCTGCACATAAGCAACCGCAGACCCGCGATTTCCGTAACGCAAAACCGGGCATGGAACGGAACTGTTACAATTGGTCATACAGATGACCCCCCTTTCTTTTTCTCTTCTGCAGTATATGCGGATATCCATATTCATTGACACAAAATCTTTCATTGACTAACACTGCAGAATGGTATAAATTTATAAGTAACTATCATTATTTTCAACTCACTTAATGAAGGAGGAGATTTCTTTGAAAAATTTACTGGCCAGACTGGGAAAAGTCGGTGTTTTAATTGCAATCCTGGCTGTGCTGATTCTCTTTTCACCACAGATTGCCCACTTTGCTACCGATTTTCTCTGGTTTGATGAAGTCGGCTACCAGTCTGTATTTCTGACATTTACTTTTGCAAAATTTGCAGTAGGATTTGTTGTATTCCTGCTGGTATTCCTGTTAAGCTATGTAACGCTGCACTTCACTACAAAATATGAGCCAAAAGTGCAGGTCGAAGATGACACCGTTGTGAATGTGCCTGACAAAAAAGGC
>JAFOFM010000155.1 GCA_017387265.1 Peptococcaceae bacterium
CAGATGGCAATTAATCGATCAGACCGCAGCGTTTAAAAATATAGTCCACGTTTTTAGTGTGGTAACCGTAGTCAAAGATGTTATCCAGTTCTTCTTCGGTGATGTACTGCATAATGGTTTCATCCTGACGAACCAGTTCTTTGAACGAGGTTTTGGTATCCCATGCGCGCAGAGCATGTGCCTGCACCAGAGGATATACATCATCTCTCTGATTGCCTTTGCCAACGATGGTCAGCATCAGACGCTGGGAGAATACCAGACCCAGTGTTTTTTCCACATTCGCCATCATCTGGTCTTCGTGCACTTCCAGATTTTTTACAACATTGATTGCCAGACTTAAGATATAGTACAGCAGAGTTGTGCTGTCTGGAATAATAACACGTTCTACAGAAGAATGCGCCAGATCACGTTCATGCCACAGCACAGAGTTTTCCAGAGTAGGAATCACATTCCCGCGGATAACTCTTGCCAGCCCGCAGATACGTTCACAGGTCATCGGGTTGCGTTTATGCGGCATAGCCGAGGAACCTTTCTGACCTTTTTTGAATTCTTCCATTACTTCGAAGATTTCAGTTCTCTGCAGATTGCGGATCTCGGTCATAAATTTATCCAGAGAAGTCGCAATGATTGCCAGTGTCATCATATACTCGGTATGACGGTCACGGGCAATTACCTGTGTGGAAACCGGTTCCGGTTTTAAGCCCAGATGTTCACATACATATTCCTCAATACGAGGGTCAATGTTTGCAAATGTACCAACTGCACCGGAAATCTGACCGGCACTGATGTTTTCAATGGCATGCTCTAAGCGTTCGATATTGCGCAGAGTTTCTTCGTACCATACTGCCAGTTTTAAACCGAAGGTGATTGGCTCCGCATGCACCCCGTGGGTACGGCCGATGCACAGAGTATCTTTATACTGAATTGCTTTTTCTTTGATTACCTCTGCAAACTCTTTTAACAGTTTCAGGTTGGCTTCGCCGGCCTGTTTCATCTGTACCGCAAGCCCGGTATCCAGAATATCGGAGCTTGTCATACCAGCGTGTACATATTTGCCGTCTTCCCCGATATTTTCTGCCAGACAGGATACAAAGGCAATTACGTCATGACGGGTTGTTTTTTCAATTTCATTTACGCGTTCTACGGTGAAGCTTGCCTTTTCGCGAATGTTTTTTGCTGCTTCCTGTGGGATCTGGCCAATAGCAGCCATACCTTCACAAGCCAGAATTTCAACTTCCATCATAACTTTCAGTTTATTTTCCTGAGACCAGATCGCTGCCATTTCCGGCCGCGTATATCTATCGATCATGTGTTATAACTTCCCTTCTCCGTCAGGTTTCAGTCTGATTCGTTATTTATTCAATTACAGCTTCCTGTACTTTTTTGTTTTTTTCTTCTACCTGCTGCGCCATTTTTGCTTTATAATCTTTCAGTTTTGCGCGCAGTTCCGGTTCTTTGCCTGCCAGAATCTGAGCAGCCAGAATCCCCGCATTTTTCGCACCGTTAATTGCAACGGTCGCTACCGGAATACCAGAAGGCATCTGCACCATTGCATACAGTGCATCTAAACCCTGCAGAGCAGTCGCATTAATAGGAACGCCAATCACAGGCAGGGTAGTTACTGCAGCCAGTACACCGCCTAAATGAGCCGCTGCACCCGCACCTGCAATAATTACTTCAATTCCGCGTTCTTCTGCGGTTTCTGCATATTCTAACGCTTTATACGGTGTGCGATGCGCACTGGCTACCACCAGTTCACTTTCTACACCAAATTCACGCAGCACTTTCACTGCATCCTGCATAATTTTTAAATCCGAATCGCTGCCCATTACGATTCCTACTCTTGGATTGCTCATCGTATTCCTCCTCTGTTTTTATCAAAAATCAAAGTATCAGAAAAATATATTATATAACATAAATCGCTTGTCCACAACCGTTTCCGGTGTAATTTGTTTATTCCAGTTCCTGCAGTCTGTCTTCCACTGCCGGCATCCAGTAATCATCAATGAGACTTTCCCCATAGCCATTGCCCGGCACTGCCCAGCGGCCGTTTAAATCAATCCAGCGTTCTGCCACGCCACGCTTCACATAGTTAAAGCGCGGATCTACCAGTTCGCATCCGGCTGGAAGTTTTTTATTGGTTGTATAGGCATATAAATGCTGAATATGCGCTTCAACCCCGTCAGCCACCGACATAAACATTATGCCGTGCAGCCCCGGAATATACATGGCTCTGCCAGGATCAACACCGTTTAAAGGTTCTTCGCCGGTGTTTTCAACACCCGTTGCCCCCAGACCGCAGAAATTATTCTGAAACGGCTTTACAATACCGTAGAACTGGAAATAGCCTGTTTCTTTTAAAGCCTGTGCAAAGGCTAAATCGCCGCGAATATTATACCGCGCACCGATTTCCAGATATAAATCTACGATATCTTCCGGAAACGGCGTAAAACCGAGATCCGGATAGCGGGTTTCCATCATTTCACGAATCACAGGTTCTTTCTCCGCTAAAAACGCTTTCAGTTCTCTGGCCGTTGCAATGCTTTCTCCCTGAATGGAAAGGCCATGCCATACCGATGCCAGTGCCTCCTCTTCGTCATCGGACTGGTCACCAGAAACAACAGGCGGCTCCGGTTTCTTTTCATCTACCACAACCAGCCCTTCCTGCCAGTGTACATTGCAGTTCAGGTTTTCGCCGACCAGACGAATCGGCACCATGGTCCGCCCGGTTTCCGTAATAAACGGCATGCCGGTAAATGCATCGTTCGGGATTTCTTTCCCGTTGATATAAATGCTGATTGGTGCATCATCCGCCACCCGGATGCCATCATCATAAATAGATACCTGCACCCCTGGGTCATTAATGACAACCCAGCGCTTATGTTCCACCCAGTTTACTTCATTGCCGAGGCTTTCACCAATCAGACGAAGCGGCACATAGGTACGATCCCCTTTTAATTGCGGAGCCGCATCCAGTTCCGCAGGAGTATACAGCTGGTTGTTGATAATCAGCTGTATATCATCGGCTGCCAGAGCCTGTGCCCCGCCTGTCAGGCCGAAAAACGCCAGCATTGCCCCTGTCAGCAGCATTTTTTTATAGTTACGCACGAATCAATCGCTCCTAATTCATTGTTATCGCTTTTCTGTATTTTTATACTATAGAGTTATGTTAAAATTAGCGATACGGATTGCTATTTTACCTTAATAATTTTAGCACAATTCCACGCATTTTGTCAGCCCTTTGTGCGGTATTTATCGGCATTTTTCATGAATTTTTATTAAAACCGGGGGAAGAATCGGTCTACTCAGAAAATTTTTATTCCAGCAGGATTTTTTTGTTTTGCAAATAACTTAATATATGGTATGATGATTACATACGTAAAAAATTTTCTATCTGGAGGAATATACAAATGGCACAGAATCCAATCGTGACAATGACAATGGAAAGCGGCAACTCTGTAAAAATCGAATTATACCCAGACGTTGCTCCTAACACTGTAAACAACTTCATTCATCTGGTAAACAAAGGCTTCTACAATGGTCTGACCTTCCATCGTGTAATCTACGGATTCATGATTCAGGGCGGTTGTCCAAACGGCAATGGTATGGGCGGCCCAGGCTACAGCATTCCAGGTGAATTCACTCAGAACCGTTTCAAAAACGATCTGAAACACGCTCCTGGCGTTATCTCCATGGCTCGCGCTATGCATCCAGACTCCGCAGGCAGCCAGTTCTTCATCATGCACAAAAATTCTCCACACTTAGATGGCGCTTACGCTGCATTCGGTCAGGTAATCGAAGGCATGGATGAAGTAAACCGTATCGCTGATGTTCCAACCGGCTACGGCGACAAACCAAAAACACCGGAAGTTATCAAAGAAATGACTGTTGAAACCTTCGGCGTTGAATACCCAGCTCCAAAAACTGTATAATTCGGTTATACAGGTTAAGGCTGTCCTGCATCTCAGCGGACAGCCTTTTTTACAAGCTGTATAAAAACACACCTTCTTTTACGCTTGTATCTTCCAGAAATTTTGCATAGAACCGCCCTTCCCTTTGTGCTATGCTGAAGCCAGCACTCATGCGCAAAGGAGCGATTATTATGCAGATTAAAGTCATCTACGAAGACGAGGCAGTCCCGCCGTTAAAACAGCAGATTGCAGCACTCGATACCGAGCAGCTCTATTTTATTGAACTGTGGATCCGGCAGCTGCGAGCCTCACGCAAAGAAACCATCTTTCAGGAATGGAAAGAAGCCTTATACAAGCTTGTCAATCAGGTCTGAATCTCTATTTGAAACAAAGCAGCATAGACAAAGCAAACAACCACAGGAGGGATTTTTATGAAAATTCAGTTCCACGGACATGCCTGCTTCTCCATTATTACCGATAACGGCACCCACTTATTAATTGACCCGTTTATCACCGGTAACAGCCAGGCAAAAATTTCTGCAGATACCTTAAATCCGGATGTGATTTTATTAACCCACGGTCACTGGGATCACATTGGTGATACTGTAAGCATCGCATCCAGAACCGGCTGTAAAGTAATCTGCATTCCGGAAATCAAAACCTATTTAACCGGCAAAGGCCTCTCTAATTTCCACGCTATGAATATCGGCGGCGGCTATCAGTTTGATTTCGGTTACGTAAAAATGACACCGGCTCTGCATAGTTCCTCCATCGAGGAAAACGGCCAGAACATCTATCTGGGAAACCCTGCAGGCTTCTTAATGAAAATCGACGGCAAAACCATTTATCATGCAGGCGATACCGGCCTGAGCCACGAAATGACTCTGTTAGGCAATGCAAACCGCATCGACGTGGCAATGCTGCCAATCGGGGGCAACTTCACCATGGATATTAACGATGCCATGCTGGCAGCCCGCGCCCTGCGCGCAAAATTAGTTGTGCCTATGCACTACAACACCTTCCCGGTTATTGAACAGAACGCAGCATTCTTCTCCAACCAGCTGTTAAACTACGGCGTACTGTGCCAGGTTCTGAACCCAGAAGATGGATTTGATATGTAAGATTAAAATCAGACTTGCTTTGACCTGTTCCTGCTTTGGAACGGGTCTTTTTTATGTTTTGTGTACATTTGATGAAATTTTGTGTTGAAAACAATTTTTAATTCGTTTAGGCTTAAGATAAGAATCCGGATTTCATTAATAC
>JAFOFM010000156.1 GCA_017387265.1 Peptococcaceae bacterium
GGTTTAGCGGTAATCGTACTTTTGATGACCATCGGTTTTCTGGCAGTCGGAGCTATCGTATAAAAAGAAAAGCATTCTGCATGATTTCTGCAGAATGCTTTTTGTATTTTTGTGTTCTTTTTGTTCAATATAAAGATTAAAGTAAACATAAAGAATAAAGGAAACGGAACCGCATCGGCAAATTATTCTTCATCCTCAGATGGAAGAATGGCAGCCCGGTCTTCGTGGCGGGTAAAAATAATTTTTTCGGTAAAGATTTTACCGGCAAAAGAGGTGCACGCCATGTAAAGTCCCATGGAATCCAGCGCAACCCGTTCAAATGGCTGAGGCTGTTTCTGCGCGTATGCGCTTGTATAAATCTCTGCCATTTCACTCAGTGCCTTCTCCTGCATATCGCAGAAGATATTATATGCCTCTGGAATACTGCAGAGCTTGGACTGCAGGAAAATCCCTTCTTTAACCTCGGTAATCAGAATAACCTGCTTTAAAATTGTAATAACAATCAGGTAAGCCAGGTGTGTGCGTTCATACCGTTTTTTGATAGGTTTTGGCATAATATTCAGTTTTACATAGTTATTAATCATAGCAGGTGTGATGACTTTACTGTCATGTTCGCCTACTAATGGTGTTAAATATCGTTCAATCAGTGTGATAACCTGATCCATATACAGTTCAATATCGGGAAGCTCTTCCCAGCGCGGCAGGCGGTACTGCTGAATTTCGTTCAGCCACACCAGCATTTTGTGTTCGTCAGGCATGATACCCCTTCTTTCGTGAAATACTATGTATATCTTATCTTAAATTGAATCATTCGTCAATTCATTCGTTCTTTGAAATTGTGGAAAGATGGAATAAAACAAAGCAGGTTTTTCCATACTAAAAGCAGGATGTATGTTATATTTTTTTGATTACAGGAGGGTTTCTTATGACTATGACATTTGAAAACAGCAGGACAAAAGAAAATCTGATGAAGGCCTTTGCCGGAGAAAGCCAGGCCCGAAACCGCTATATGTTTGCTTCTGAACAGGCATATACATCGAATTTGTATGTGCTGGCGGAAATTTTTCGTTATACAGCGGATCAGGAAGAGGCGCATGCCAAAGTATTCTATGACCATTTAGCCGGCCTTTCCGGGCAGAATATCACGGTAGAAGGCACTTATCCGGTGGATATTGCTGATAACGTACTGGACTTGCTGCATAGGGCGCATCACAACGAGATGGAGGAGTTTGAAACTGTATATCCGGCCTTTGCCGCTGTAGCCGAAGAAGAGGGATTTCTGCCGGTGGCGGCATCCTTCCGTATGATTGCAGAGATTGAACAGAGCCATGCAAAACGCTTTCAGCACGTGGCAAAACTGCTGGAAGAAGGTCAGTTATATGCAAGAAGCGGAGAGGCTGTCTGGATGTGCCAGAATTGCGGGCATTTGTACAAAGGCGGGAACGTTCCGGATGTATGCCCGGTATGTCAGCATAACCGCGGATATTTTGTGCCGATTGATATGGCACCATGGACATGCTAATAGAATCTATAAATGATATCAATGTGTTAAGATGAATAAATTGAAAAATAATCCTTGCTTCCCGAAACATGTTCTGGTATACTAATCATGTTTTGAGAAGGACGGTCCGCTGTCTTAGATGAACTAAGTTAAGAACGTCTAGCGGGAAGGAGGAAAAAGAAATGAACAATATTATTAGAAGTATCGAACAGGAACAGTTAAGATCTGATATCCCAGACTTCAGACCTGGTGACACAGTACGTGTTGACGTTAAGGTAGTTGAAGGTAACAAAGAACGTATTCAGGCGTTCGAAGGCGTTGTAATCAAACGTCGCGGCACAGGCTTAAGCGAAACATTCACTGTACGTCGTGTAGCTTACGGCGTAGCTGTAGAAAGATGTTTCCCAATCCATTCCCCACGCGTGGACAAAATCGCAGTAGTTCGTCACGGTAAAGTAAGACGTGCGAAACTGTACTACTTAAGAGACCGTTTCGGGAAAGCTGCAAGAATCAAAGAAGTACGTCGCTAAGATGTCAGGAGCCGAGGAGAAATCCTCGGCTCTATTTGTTTTTGTACGGAAATTTATTCAGTCACTGCTTGTGAAAGTTTGTTGCATATGGACAAATGTATTCTATAAAAAGTACCTGTATACATACGATGGACAATGTTTTTATTGTTTTTCTCTGAAAGTCATTGACAGAAAAAAAAGAAATGCATATACTAATCGCAGATAAAAACATAATAGCCGGTTGAGGAATCTGGGAGAGCATGCGGCAGTTTTACTGTAAGCGCATCGCCGAAGGTGCAAGAGCGAAAACTCTCAGGCAAAAGGACTGGATTCTGACGGAACTCTGGAAAGCAAATTGATTGCACCGACGAAGCAATCTGCGAATGCTGCATAAATATGATATAGAGGCGTTCAACGAGAATCTTTCAGGTAAAGGCACAGAGGCATAAGAATTGTGATATTGCGTTATCATAATTCTTGTGCCTCTGTTTTTTTATATTAATTCATTTTTTCACAATTGCGATGAGAAATCAGCGATAGTGAAATTTGCGGGGAGGAATGACAATGGAGAAAAAAACTCCGCTGTATGACTGCCATGTGGCAGCAGGCGGCAAAATTGTACCGTTTGGCGGCTATCTGCTGCCAGTGCAGTATGAAACAGGTGTAATTAAGGAACATATGGCTGTGCGCACAGCCTGTGGGCTGTTTGATGTATCCCATATGGGGGAATTGATGCTGACCGGCCCGGATGCACTGAAAAATGTGCAGCTGGTAACCACGAATGACTGCAGCGGCATGTATGACGGCCAGGTGCGCTATAGCCCGATGTGCAATGAAAATGGTGGTGTAGTAGACGACATTCTGGTCTATAAAGTACACGATGAAGCATATCTGCTGGTTGTCAATGCATCTAATAAAGATAAAGATGCGGCATGGATTTCCAGCCACGTATCTGGCGATGTGAAATTTGAGGATATTTCGGAAGCGGTTGCACAGGTTGCCCTGCAGGGGCCGAATGCAGTACCAATGCTGGCGAGCCTGGTGGCCGATGAACAGATTCCGAAAAAATATTACAGCTTTGTAAAAGAGGCCGATGTGCAGGGCATTAAATGTCTGATTTCCCGTACCGGGTATACGGGTGAGCTTGGTTATGAATTATACTGTGCAGCGGAAGATGGCCCGAAATTATGGAATCTGTTAATGGAAAAAGGCAAAGAATTTGAAATGATTCCATGCGGACTGGGTGCTCGTGACACGCTGCGTCTGGAAGCTGCAATGCCTCTTTACGGACACGAAATGGATGATACTGTAACACCGCTGGAAACTGACCTGGGATTCTTTGTGAAGCTTGATAAAGAGAATTTTATCGGCAAAGATTCTCTGGTGGCTGCCGGTGAACCAAAACGCGCCCGTGTCGGTTTAAAAGTAACAGGCCGCGGCATTGCCCGGGAACATTGCCCGGTATATATCGGTGAAGAACAGATTGGTATGACAACATCCGGCACTCATTGTCCGTTTATCGGGATGCCGGTGGCAATGGCTCTGGTAGATAAGGCATACAGCGAAATCGGCAAAGAAGTGGAAATTGAAATTCGCGGCCGTAAGGTAGCTGCTGAGATTATCCCGTTACCGTTTTATAAACGGCCTAAGAAGTAATAGGGCTGGTTAAAATTTTCGGCGCCCTGGTTTGCAGGTAAGACAGTTTAATACTGATAAATAAAAAATAATGAAAATCAATTGGAGGAATTTATTATGGCAACTTTAGAAAATCTGAAATACACAAAATCTCATGAATGGGTACTGGAAAATGCGGATGGAACCGTAACGGTAGGTTTAACCGACTACGCACAGCAGGAACTGGGCGATCTGGTATTTGTAAATCTGCCGGCAGCCGGAGATGAAGTAACCGCAGGAGAGCCTCTGGGTGATGTGGAATCTGTAAAAGCAGTATCGGATGTATTTTGCCCGGTAAGCGGTGTGGTTGCAGAAGTAAATGAAGAATTGCTTGATGCTCCGCAGTTAATCAATGAGCAGCCATATGAAGCATGGATGATCAAAGTAGAAAACGTAAGCGGAAGTGAAGAACTGCTGAGCGCAGCAGAATATGAAGCATTTATTGCACAGGGAGAATAATTATGGGACATTATATTCCATCTACCAGAGAGGAACAGCGCGAGATGCTGAATGCCATCGGTGTGGAATCGGTGGCGGCATTTTTTGCCGATGTTCCTGAATCGGTACTTTTGAAAGAACCGTTAAATCTTCCAGCCGGGAAAGCGGAACTGGAAGTGCGCAGAGAAGTGGAAGGCATGAGCCGCCTGAATAAAGTGTTTGGAACGATTCTGCGCGGTGCCGGTGCTTATCAGCACTATATTCCATCCATCGTAAAATATATTACCTCGAAAGAAGAATTTGTGACCGCATATACACCGTATCAGGCGGAAATGAGCCAGGGGATTCTGCAGTCTATTTTTGAATATCAGACGATGATTTGTGAGCTGACCGGCATGGATGCTTCTAATGCCAGCCTTTATGACGGGGCATCGGCAGCGGCAGAGGCGGTAGCCATGTGCCGTGACCGGAAACGTACCGTAGCGCTGGTAAGTGCAACCACTCATCCGGATGTAGTGGCAAC
>JAFOFM010000157.1 GCA_017387265.1 Peptococcaceae bacterium
ATAACGGTGGCACAGTTCTGGTGCCTCGATAGAAACTGCCATCAGGCTGTTGATATCGTCAGTATCAGCGGTGAATTCCGGCTGAGGCAGACGAACTTCTTTACCTAATAACGCACCGATTTCTTTTGCGATGTTCAGCACGCTCAGGCAGTCAGAACGGTTTGGAGTTAAATCCAGTTCTAAAATATAGTCATCTAAACCTAAAATTTCGGTGATTGGAGTACCCAGTACGGTATCTTCCGGCAGAACCAGAATCCCGTCTTTCTGTTCAGGCGGAATCTGTTCCGGGTCAATACCCAGTTCTTTCGCAGAGCAGATCATACCATTGGATTCTACGCCGCGCAGTTTTGCTTTTTTGATTTTAATACCGCCAGGCAGTTCTGCCCCAACGGTAGCAAATGGAATTTTCTGACCTTCCGCCACGTTTGGCGCACCGCATACAACCTGAATGTTGTTTTCGCCGTCGGTGGTTACATGGCACAGATTCAGATGGGTGTCAGGAACTGGAGTTTTGTCCAGCACCAGTGCTGCGATAACGCCGCTTACCCCTTTGTTGGTAGGGATAACATGTTCCACAGCCACACCGGCTCTTGTCATTACTTCTGCCAGCTGATCGGCTGTCAGATCAATATCTACATAGTCTTTTAACCAGTTATAAGAAACCTGCATTGTCTCTACCTCCCATTAAAACTGACGCAGAAAACGTAAATCGTTTTCATACATCAGACGTAAGTCATTGATACCGTATTTCAGCATCGCGATACGTTCCACACCTAAACCAAATGCGAAACCGCTTACTTCATCCGGATTGTAGCCGCCGGCACGCAGTACGTTTGGATGTACCATACCAGCGCCCAGAATTTCCAGCCAGCCGGTATTAGAGCACATACGGCAGCCTTCGCCATGGCACATGCAGCAGGAGATATCGATTTCTACGCTAGGTTCTGTGAATGGGAAGTAGCTAGGACGCATACGGATTTTTGTGTCTTTGCCGAACATTTCCTGACAGAAGGAAAGCAGTAAACCGTTCAGGTCACTCATACGGATGTTTTTGTCTACCAGTAAACCTTCAATCTGGTGGAACATTGGAGAGTGAGTTGCGTCATCGTCTTTACGATATACTTTACCAGGGCAGATAACTTTAACAGGCAGTTCACCCTGTTTTTCCTCCATACTGTGTACCTGTACACCAGATGTCTGGGTACGCAGCACGATTTCCGGATTGATATAGAAGGTATCCTGCATATCACGGGCAGGATGATCTTTTGGCAGGTTCAGTGCTTCGAAGTTGTAGTAGTCGCTTTCAATTTCAGGACCTTCTGCTACTTCAAAACCTAAGCCTAAGAAAATCTGTTTTGCTTCGTCAATAACTTTTGTAATCGGATGTTTGGTCCCGTGGTTCACAGCACGGCCAGGCAGAGTAACATCCAGAGTTTCGGATGCCAGTTTCGCTGTCTGCAGAGCAGTTTTTACTTCTGCCATTTTGCGATCCAGCACCAGGTTGATTTCATCACGCACTTCGTTAGCCAGCTGACCAACGATTGGACGTTCTTCTGCACTTAATTTACCCATACCTTTCAGAATGGTGGTCAGTTCCCCTTTTTTACCCAGGAACCGAACTTTCTGTTCGTTGAGGTAATCCATACTGGTCGCTTCTTCTAACGCCTGTACGGCAGCCTCTTTGATTTTAATCAATTCGTCACGCACAATCGTAACCTCCTTCAAAAATAGAGCTTTCTTCAAAAGCCCGACAAAAACAAAAGACCTCCGTCACAAAGGGACGAAGGTCTGATTTCGCGGTACCACCCTAATTTACAATCCACTTATACCGGATTGCATCTCAAAACCGTTAACGCCGGTGTACGTTCCGCCTACGCATCCGTATTATATAACATACAGACTTCAGCCGGAAAGCTCCGAGGCGAACCCGTTCGCATTTCCCCGCACAGGGCTTTCAGCCAGCGACCCTGCTCTCTTTTGCGGCTTATCCGCGGCGGCTCCTCATCAACGCCAGATATTTCACTGCGAAATATTATAGCAAATTTTCGATAAAATTGCAAGAAATAATTCTATTTGATTACAGCGCCAGAATACCTAAATGCTCCAGCAGAATTTTGCAGCCCATTAAAATTAAAATTACGCCGCCGGCCAGCTCCGCTTTGGATTTAAACCGTACACCAAACGCATTGCCGATTTTCACCCCGGCTGCCGAACACAAAAATGTAATACAGCCGATAAACAGCACCGCTGCTGCAATATTTACCCGGAGGAACGCAAAGGTAACCCCCATTGCCAGCGCATCAATACTGGTAGCCACTGCAAGAAGGAACATGGCTTTTACAGAAAAATCATCATCCAGTTCTTCCTCGTCATCATCTCCCAGCGCTTCTTTTACCATGTTGCCGCCAATAAACAGTAACAGCGCAAAGGCAATCCAGTGGTCAACGCTCACAATCAGATGTTCAAAACGGCTGCCCAGCAGATAACCGACTGCCGGCATCAGTGCCTGAAACCCGCCAAACCACGCACCGGCTAAAAGTGTATGTTTTAATTCCAGCCTCTGCACCGAAAGCCCTTTGCAGATGGATACGGCAAACGCATCCATGGATAAACCCACTGCAATTAAAAATAATTCTAACATTCCC
>JAFOFM010000158.1 GCA_017387265.1 Peptococcaceae bacterium
AGTACAAGGGGGCTATCCAATGCTGAAACCAATGGACATTCACAATAAAGAATTTAAAAAAGCCATGCGCGGTTACGATGCAGAAGAAGTAGATGAATTTCTGGACGAGATTATCGTCGATTACGAAAAAATGCAGCGTGAACTGGATGTGCTGAAAACACAGCTGAGTAACTACAGCGAAAATATGAACAGCTATCGCGAGAAAGAAATTTCTCTGAATAATACACTTGTATCGGCACAGCGTTTTGCTGATCAGCTGATTAAAGATGCAGAGCAGAAAGCTGCAGGCATTGTAGCGGATGCCGAAGCAGAGGCACAGCGTATTATTGGCAGTACCGAGGCAAAATATAACAAAGTGCTGGAAGATTACACCATGCTGGCAACCCGTTATAACGATGCCAAAGAAACATTAAAAGACTACTTCAGAAATCAGATTGCAGTTCTGGAAAAAGAAGAAGCCGGCATTAACACCGATGAAGTAGCGGCTTATCTGAAACAGAATGAAGCCTTAGAAGCACCTGCTGAAGATGCTGAACAGGCAATGTCTGAAAACGAAGAAACAAAAATCAATGTAAAATTAAAAGAAATCATGGACAGCACTGAAACCAAATAAGTCAGTGCGGCATGTAAAAACCGCTTCTATGTCATGTTGGGCGAAGAAATCATCATTCTTCGCTCAGGATGGCATTGCTTTGTGTAAACCGCAAAATAGAAGGGGAAGTATATAACCAAATTTATTATGAGGTGAACAGTAACGTGGAAAAAGTAGATTACGGTAAAACATTAAATCTGCCACAGACCGAGTTTCCGATGCGCGGCAACCTGCCGAAAAAAGAACCGGAAATGCTGGAATTCTGGGACAGCAACGATATTTATAACAAAGTAGCTGAAAAAAATGCAGGCAATCCAAAATTTATTCTGCATGACGGCCCTCCATACGCAAATGGCGATATTCATTTAGGCCATGCATTAAACAAAGTATTAAAAGATATCATCATCAAACACCGCAGCATGACCGGTTTTGATGCTCCATACGTACCAGGCTGGGATACCCACGGTCTGCCGATTGAGCTGAAAGCAATCAAAGCACTGGGCTTAGACCATCACGGCGTAGACAAAGTGGCATTCCGTAAAGCATGTGCCGGCTTTGCTATGGACGCTGTTGAAAACCAGAAAAAACAGTTCCATCGTTTAGGGGTACGCGGTGACTGGGCGCATCCATATGTAACTCTGGATCCAAAATTTGAAGCAGAACAGATTGGCGTATTTGGCGATATGGCGAAAAAAGGCTATATCTACAAAGGTTTAAAACCAGTTCACTGGTGCCCGGACTGTGAAACCGCTCTGGCAGAAGCAGAAATCGAATACGCAGAGAAAAAATCTCCATCTATTTACGTAAAATTCGCTGTAAAAGATGCAAAAGGCTTATTTGCAATTGATAACGCATATGTAGTAATCTGGACAACCACTCCATGGACACTGCCAGGCAACGTGGCAATTTCCATCCATCCGGAATACGAATACCAGCTGCTGCAGTTTGGCGACGAAAAATACGTAGTAGCAAAAGAAATGCTGAACAGCTTTATGGCTGACTGCGGTATTGAAGAAGCTCCACAGGTATTAGGCCAGTGGAAAGGTGCAGAACTGGATAAAATGGTTTGCCAGCATCCATTCCTGGATCGCGAATCCTTAGTAATCAACGGTGAGCACGTAACTCTGGAAGCCGGTACCGGTTGTGTACACACCGCTCCTGGCCATGGTGCCGATGACTTTATCGTAGCAAAAAAATACAATCTGCCAGTAATCTCCCCACTGGACAACCAGGGGAAACTGACTGCAGAAGCAGGCCAGTTTGCAGGTTTATCCACCGATGATGCAAACAAAGCAATCTGCCAGTGGTTAGAAGCAAACAAATATCTGTTAAAATTAAAATTCATCAAACATCAGTATCCACACTGCTGGAGATGTAAAAACCCAACCCTGTTCCGTGCAACTGAGCAGTGGTTCGCATCCGTAGACGGCTTCCGTCAGAATGCACTGGATGAAATTGATAAAGTAAAATTCTTCCCATCCTGGGGTCACGACCGCATTTACAACATGGTTGCAGAACGCGGTGACTGGTGTATTTCCCGTCAGAGAACCTGGGGTGTGCCAATTCCAATCTTTTATTGTACCGAATGTAATGAACCAATCGTAAACGATGCTACCATCAGTCATCTGCAGGAACTGGTTCGTGAGCACGGTACCGATATCTGGTTTGCAAAAGAAGCAGCCGAACTGATTCCGGAAGGATTAGTATGTCCAAAATGCGGCGCTGCTCATTTCCGCAAAGAAACCGATATCATGGATGTATGGTTTGACTCCGGCTCCAGCCATAAAGGGGTATTAAAAGTACGTGATGAACTGCAGAGCCCTGCGGATTTCTATCTGGAAGGCTCCGACCAGCATCGCGGCTGGTTCAACTCCTCTCTGTTAACAAGCGTTGCAGTTGATGGCGTTGCTCCATACAAAGCTGTATTAACCCATGGCTTCCTGGTAGACGAACAGGGCCGTAAAATGAGTAAATCTCTGGGCAATGGTGTTGACCCTCTGGAAGTTGTAGAACAGATGGGTGCGGACATCCTGCGCCTGTGGGTATCCTCCGCAGACTACCGCAACGATATCGCAGTATCTCAGGGTATCTTAAAACAGGTAAGTGAAGCTTACCGTAAAATCCGTAACACCTTCCGTTACCTGTTAGGCAATATCAGCGATTTCAACTACAAAACCGATGCTGTTGCATTAGCAGACATGGAAGAGCTGGATCAGTGGATTATGCTCAAACTGCACAAACTGCTGGATAAAGTAAACAAAGGCTACGCAGACTGCGAATTCCACGTGGTATACCATGCGGTTCACAACTTCTGCAACGTAGATTTAAGTGCTTACTATGTAGATATCGCAAAAGACCGCCTGTACTGCGAAGAAGCAGGCAGCAAAGCTCGTCGTTCCTGCCAGAGCGCTCTGTACGAAATCTGCGTATCTCTGGCTCAGGTATTAGCACCAGTACTGTCCTTCACCTCTGAAGAAGTATGGAAATACCTGCCGAAAGAAGATAAAGAACTGAGTATCCAGTTAAGCGGCTGGCCAACTGTAAATGCTGATGCAATTAACGAAGCATTAGAAGCAAAATGGGATAACATCCTGGCGGTTCGCGGTGAAGTAACCAAAAAACTGGAAGAAAAACGCGCTAGCAAAGAAATCGGGAAAGCTCTGGATGCACAGGTTATCCTGTATGCTGAAGGCGAAACCATGGATCTGTTAACTCAGATGGCAGATCAGCTGGCTACTATTTTCATCGTTTCTCAGGTAAGCGTAAAACCTATGAGCGAAGCTCCTGCGGATGCTTACGTAAGCGAAGACGTAAAAGGCCTGGCAGTTGTAATTGATGCTGCAAAAGGCAATGCCTGCGAACGCTGCTGGATTCACTCCGAAGAGCTGGACGAAAACGGCCTGTGCCCACGCTGCGCAGCTGTTATGGCTAACAAAGCTGAATAATTCTTTCATCAGGATTCAGCAGGCAATACAGTATGTCATTTCGACCGGAGTCCCGCAGGGAC
>JAFOFM010000159.1 GCA_017387265.1 Peptococcaceae bacterium
ATTCGTCTGTCCTGTATCCGGAGTGGTAACCGGTTCCTGACCCTGCAGCACCTCACCAGGAATGCTGCCCGGCTGTTCTGCAGGATAATTTTCTCCAGATGCATTTCCTGATTCGGAAGGATTCTGCACGGCTTCTCCGCCTAAATCACCCTGGTTTTCACCAGATGGATTTGCAACCGGATTCCCGTTTTCATCCAGAATCACCACATCACCATTTTCAAGCTGTTCCTGCATGGCTTCTTCCTGCAGTCGTTCTTCCTCGGTCAGTGTTTCCTGACGTGCGGCTTCTTTCTGACGAATCGCAGCCAGATCCACAACATTTAAGTTTGTGATTGGTTTTTCTTTCGGGTTGAAGTATTCGTTTACCACTTCCAGTATTCCGGCTTCGTACGGTAAATAATACGATACACCGCCTACATACTGCGGCTCACCCGGCAGGATAAACATGTTGAAATCGGTTTCCATGTCGACTTCCAGAACTTCTTTCCCGAACCAGATTAATTCGCCGTTGGATAAATCGGTATCCATATTTTCCAGCACAATATCAATCAGCTTTGGCATTTTGGTTACCGTTGCCGGTGTCGCTACCTGATTCACCAGAGCTTCAATAAACAGCTGCTGGGCTTTTACACGGCCAATATCCCCTTCGGCATAGCCGCTGCGGTAACGCACAAAGCCGATGGCCTGCTCCCCATTTAATGTCTGCAGACCTTTGTCGATATGAATATGAAGATTCTGATACGGGTCATCATAATTCATATTGCGAGGCACATCGATGGTTACACCGCCGATAGCGTCAATCAGCTCTTCAAAGGCTTTGAGGTTTACAACAACATAATTGTCTACTTCAAAACCCATCAAATCGGATACTTCATCTTTTAATTTTTTTACATTGCCTTTGCCCTTTTTGGCTCCAATGGAGTATGCAGCGTTAATCTTTTTCACATTTCGGTTCACATTAGACATGGTATCACGCGGAATGCTCATGATACTTGCGCGATTATTAATACTGTCCAGCGATGCTACCAGAATGGTATCGGTATTTAACCCGACTTTATCGGTTCCGACTACCAGAACGCTGTATACGCCGTCTGTGCGGCCGTTATCATCAGAATTGCCGCTGATAATATTATCGATGACTGCCGGCGGCTTTACATTGGTAAATGCCATCACCGCAGCACTGGCTACTAAAATCAGCACCACCATCAGGCTGATAATGCCGATTTTCTTCCAGTTTATTTTCCCTGTTTTTTTATGTTTTGTATGCTTTTCAGAGCGGCTGTGACCACTCATTTCATTCTCAGTTCCCAATGTTCAACGCTCCTTTGCACAGCTATTTCTGCTCTGTTGACTCTGTTTTCTGTTTCAGGCACGCAGATTCCTGTTTATTAGACGCTCATTGTACTAAAAAAGTTCGCAGTTCGGCCAGATATCGTTCCCGATTCAGCTGAATACGCTCTAATACCACGCCATCAACCGGCGCTACAATGGATTCCAGAATATTCAGCACTTCTTCTGCAGTCAGGGTAATAAAATCTTTTCCCTGCAGTTCCTGAGCCAGCTGATCTGCCATGGCGCCAAGTGCCTCCAGCGTTACCGGGCAGTCCACAGCCAGAATGGTCAGCCAGCCTGCTGCTTTTACCTGAATTTCATTGTACACATACATGGCATAGTATTTTCCATCTTCCTCATGCAGCAGCACTGCACGAAGAATTGCCTGCACATCTGCCGGTGTCAGATTGCGCCCGCTGTAATGTTCAATAATGTACTGCATCGTAACAGACATAAATGTCTGCGCTTTCAGCACATCGGTTTCTTCAATTACCTTGAACATCCGGTAAATCGGTTCCATCAGTTTCGCTTCCCGATATCGCACTACCTGTTCATCCATGAACTATTTTCTCTCCTTCATGACTTCAATTTCCCGAATAAAAGTCTGAACATCGCTGAAATCTTTATATACCGATGCAAAACGTACATAGGCCACTTCATCCATCTGCATCAGCTTGTGCATAATACATTCCCCGATTTCACTGGCCGGCACTTCGGTATACTGATTTTTCAACTCTTTTTCCACATCCAGAATCATCTGATTCAGCTCTTCGATGCTGATCGGGCGTTTTTCACAGGCTTTAGCCAGCCCTTTCAGCAGCTTGGAGCCATCAAATAATTCTCTGCGGCCGCTTTTTTTGATTACCACCAGCGGCTTGTCTTCAATTTTTTCATACGTAACAAATCGTTTGCTGCACTGTATGCATTCCCGTTTGCGACGGATTGAATTTTCCTCTTCAATCCATCTTGTATCTAAAACTTTGCTGTCACTCTGACAAACCGGACACTGCATAATGGTTGCCCCCTTCAAAAGATGTCTGTAACTCTTTGCGTTATCTGGTTGTACTGCCAAAACCGCCATTGCGAATAGCAGTTACTTCATCATCAACGGTAATCCCGAACGGCATAAAAATCCCCTGCATAAATCCCTGTCCGACTTCTACCGTCAGAGTTTTCCCCTCTTTGCTGTCGTTGGTGATTTTTGCAAAAATATGCCCTTCGTTGTCCGAATAAAAATAATCACTGTCAATAATCCCGACGGTATTGTTCAGCTGCAGACGGAATTTAAAACCCAGACCGCTGCGCGGATAACACTGCAGCACCCAGCCTTCGCTGATTTCTGCACGAATCCCCGTTGGAATTTTGATGGTTTCGCCCGGCGCCAGTGAAAATGTTAATGGACTGAAAAAATCATATCCAGCCGAACCAGCGGTAGCACGTACAGGAAGTTTTAAATTATCATATACAGACTGTTCTGCCGGCTCACCAAAAGTATCCGTCCAGCCTTCCTGAAACTGCTCAAAACTTACTTTATAAAATTTTGCGACTCTCTGCATCTCAACACCTCTATTACCATAAAAAGTGTATGTTAAATAAATTATATTTTACCACATTTCGCGGACAAGGTATATAGATTCGCACAAAAAACCTTCAGCCGGATCCAAACGTATTCCTGCTGAAGGTTCTTATATATGCTGCTATGCTGTTTATTCGCTCCAGAGCACCATCTGGCCAAGCCGTAAGGTCTCTTTTACGTTAATTACACGCTGATTGGAGCTGCCGCGCCAGTGCAGCTTCACATCCAGTTTATCAATCTGAAACGGACCATCCACCAGAACATCTACCTTTGCAATATACGGCAGATGTTTTACCGCATCCCATACAAAGCCGGTGTACAGCCAGATGGTTTTCTGCGGGAATTTCTCGTGAATTTCATCAATTAATGCAGCCACTTCTGCCCGGTTTTCCGGATGCAGCGGATCACCGCCGCTAAAGGTAATCCCGGAAATGTAATCTTTCTGAAGTTCGTCCATAATTTCATTGCGGGCAGCCTCATCGAAAGGAATTCCGCCCTCGATATCCCAGGTAATCGGATTCTGGCACTGTTCACACTGATGTGTGCATCCTGCCACCCAGAGCACTACCCGAAGTCCGTCACCATTCAGCATATCATCATGGGTAATGTTATGATATCGCATTACATACTCTTCCTTTCTGAAATTTCCACCATTTTTGCATCGTTCAGACGTGTATCGCCTTTTAC
>JAFOFM010000160.1 GCA_017387265.1 Peptococcaceae bacterium
ACTGTTCTTCTTTGGGGAAGAGAGAAAATAACCGGAGGAGCGATTTATCATGAAATTGCATAAAAGCGGATTTCTGTTAGGTATATTATTATGTCTGTTTCTGATTTCCGGCTGTGCGGGGGAGAACGCCGAACCTGTGCTGCCTTTTGAGGAGCCGGTGGAACTTGTATTTTCAAGCGGTGCCGGGGCATGGGGCACGGTTTTAGAGCTTGCGCCGGACGGGGCGTTTACCGGGTCTTTTCATGACACCAACATGGGGGAAACCGGTGAAGGATATCCCAACGGAACAGTATATCTGTGCAGCTTTGAAGGGACGTTCAGCGGCATCGAAAAAATGGATGACAACCGGTATCGTATGACACTGGAAGAGGCTGCAATTACATCGTCAGAGAAGGGTGAACGGATTGAGGATGGAATCCGTTATGTGGTTTCCGATGCCTACGGGCTGGAAGGCGGCAGAGAGTTTATCTTTTATATGCCGGAAACACCGGTGGATACCCTGGATGAAGCCTTTTTAAGCTGGTGGCCGTTAAATTATCCGGAAGAAACCCGTCCGGAAACATTATCCTGTTACGGGCTGCATAATGTGGAAACCGGCGATGGCTTTTTTGATTATGCGTCTTTATATGAATAAGAAATTCTTTACAGCAGGCGGAGAAATCTGTCTGCTGTTTTTTGTGAAAAAAGCCGGGAAATGTGGTAAGATATACTGAATACATACAGCGTATGTGGAAAAAACGATTGACGAATAAAATAGCATGCTAGTAAAATAGTAGCAAAATTAATCGGACACCGTATAGATATAGATAGAGAACCGAGACAGGAGTATGCGTATGATTATTATACCAGTTTATGATTCCCTGATGCTGCCGGGGGTGGCGGTGCATTTTCACAAGGATGTGCTGGCCGAATATAATGTAATTGTGAATCATGTAGACGAAGAGGTGCTGTTTTTATTTTCGCGCCATGCGGCAAAACGCCATGAGCTGAAAGTGGAATCCTTTTATCCGGTGGGTCTTACCGGCCGTGTGGAGAAAATGGAAGAGGACGGCCTCATCAGCATTGTGGCGGAAAACCGTGTAACCCTGGTAGAAGTGCAGGTTACCGAGGAAGAGATTTTTGCAACCTATGAGGCGCGGGCAGACGTGGAAGATGTTGAGGCAGAGGATGTAGAGGCACGGTTTGAATCGCTGAAAAAACAGTTTATTCAGATTACCCAGAAGTTTCAGGGCGGGGCATGGCTCAGCACTATGATTATGCGCTGGAAAGGCTTTCATGAGCTGGGATGCGCGCTGGCCGGCTTTGTCAACTGGACATGGGAAGATAAATATGCCATTTTAGCCGAGGATTCCTTAGCGGCGCGCTATGAAAAAATTGAACAGGCAGCCGGGGAATTTGTGGCGATGTTCCAGATTAATACCGAAATGGCGCAGAAACAGAATGAGGAGCAGGAGCGCCGTTATAAAGAATCGGCAATCCGCAACCAGATGCGCTATTTAGAGGAACAGCTGAATGAAATGAATCCGGATGGAGGAAGCGATATTCAGAAGTTCGAGCAGAAGATTGCCGCATTAAATATGCCGGAAGAAGCAAAAGCCGAGGCGGAAAAGGTATTAAACCGCATGAAGGTGGGAAGCAAAGAAGGCAGTGAATACGGCGTACTTTACAGTTATCTGGACTTTGTAACCAGCCTTGCATGGGAAACCGGTGAGGTGGAGGATATCAAGCTTGAGAAAGCGCAGGCTGTGCTGGATGAAGACCATTACGGGTTACAGAAAGTAAAAGACCGCATTGTGCAGCAGCTGGCAGTGATGGCCTTAAATAAAAAACAGTCGGGCTCTATTCTGCTGTTTGTGGGGGCGCCGGGTACCGGCAAAACCAGCATCGGGCAGAGTATTGCGCGGGCAATCGGCCGTAAATCGGTGCGAATCAGCCTGGGCGGTGTAAAAGACGAGGCCGAAATCCGCGGGCATCGGCGCACCTATGTAGGGGCTATGCCGGGCCGCATTATGGAGGGCATCAAACGCAGCGGTGTGCAGAATCCGGTTATGGTGCTGGATGAGGTGGATAAGCTGGCGAAAGGCTACAACGGAGATCCGGCCAGTGCGCTGCTGGAAGTGCTGGACCCGGAACAGAACCACAGCTTTACCGACCATTATATGAATGTGCCGTATGACTTATCCAATGTGCTGTTTGTGTGTACCGCCAACAGTGTGGATACTATTCCAGAGCCGCTGTTAAACCGTATGGAGGTTATTAAATTCCCGGGTTATACCGCTATCGAGAAGTATCAGATTGCAAAACAGCATCTGCTTCCAAAATCGATGAAAGAATGCGGAATTGCTGAGCATCAGTTAACAGTAGAGGACAGCGCCATCGAAAAAATGGTGGCGGAATATACTGCAGAGGCCGGTGTGCGCGGTCTTCGCAAACAGATGGATGTATTATGCCGCAAAGCGGCAGTAGAGCTTGTAAAACAGCCGGAGACTGCATTAAACGTGCATGGCGATAATCTGATTCAATATCTGGATAAACCGCCAGTACGCCGCGATAAAAAGCTTTCGGGGGCGATTCCGGGGGTTGCGACCGGCCTTGCATGGACACAGGCAGGCGGCGAAATTCTCTTTATGGAGACCTGTTTTGTACCAGGGAGCGGAAAAATCAATGTTACCGGCCGCCTTGGCGATGTGATGAAGGAATCGGCTCAGATTGCTCTGACACTGGTAAAAAGCCGCTATCCGGAAGAGGCTGAAAAATTCACCAAACAGGATTTACACATCCATGTGCCGCAGGGGGCTGTGCCAAAAGACGGCCCATCGGCCGGGATTACATTAGTGACTGCTCTTGTATCGCTGGTAAGCGGAAAAGGGGTAAATCCGGATCTGGCTATGACCGGTGAAATCTCCCTGCGCGGAGCAGTGCTTCCAATCGGCGGTTTAACCGAAAAATTAATGGCAGCACAGAGAGCCGGCATCAAAACCGTGCTCATCCCGCAGGATAACGTTATCGACTTAGACGATGTACCGGAAGAAGTAAAAGAACAGCTGGAGATTATTCCGGTAAGCCATATCGACGAAGTGCTGGAACAGGCACTGGGGTAACAGAACCGGAATCGAGAAATTTTGCAATTGAAGCTTACAA
>JAFOFM010000161.1 GCA_017387265.1 Peptococcaceae bacterium
GCAAAGTTCTGCTGACCGGAATTGACACGGCGCGGGAGGATGGGCTTTCGCTTTTGCGAAAAACAGAATTGCTCCGCGATGCGGTTTCCCGTGTCAGTTCAAAAGAAGTCTGGCGTTATGTTAGTCCGGTACAGCCGGATAATTTACCGGAACGATTTCGTGTGGTAGCGGTGGACTGCGGTATCAAGCATAATATTCTGCGTTCACTGAAAAAGAGAGGCTGTAACATTACGGTGGTGCCATGGAATACTAGTGCTGGTGAAATTGAGGCACTGAAGCCAGATGGAATTTTTCTTTCTAATGGTCCAGGCGACCCGGCTGATGTACAGCCGGTTATCGAAATGGTAAAGACTCTCAAAGGGCGATATCCGATTTTCGGTATCTGTCTGGGACATCAGATTATTGCACTGGCCTATGGAGCCAGAACCTATAAGCTAAAATTTGGCCACCGGGGTGGAAATCATCCGGTAAAACAGCTCGAAACAGGGCGATTGGAAATTACATCACAGAATCATTCTTATGCGGTAGATGCAGACAGCCTGAAAAACACGAACCTCTGTGTAACACATATCAATCTGTTAGACAATACTGTTGAAGGGCTGAAATGTGAAAAGGACCGGATTTTTAGTGTACAATACCATCCGGAAAGTGCTCCTGGACCTCAGGACAGTGCCTACCTGTTTGACCGTTTTATAAAACTGATGGAGGAGGAACAACGCCATGTCAAAACGAACTGACATTCATAAAATTCTTGTGATTGGCTCCGGCCCTATTGTAATTGGTCAGGCAGCGGAATTTGACTACGCTGGCACACAGGCGTGTCTTGCTTTAAAAGAAGAAGGCTATGAGGTGGTACTGGTTAATTCCAATCCTGCAACCATTATGACCGATACCTCCATCGCCGATAAAGTATATATGGAACCGCTGACTCTGGAGTATTTGGCCCGGATTATCAGGCGGGAGCGGCCAGATGCCATTCTTCCGGGCATTGGCGGCCAGACAGGCTTGAACCTGGCAATTCAGCTTGAGAAAAAAGGTGTTTTGGCAGAGTGTCATGTGGAGCTTCTGGGAACTAAAAGCAGCAGTATAGAACAGGCAGAGGATAGAGAGCTTTTCAAAAAGCTTTGCACAGAACTAGGGGAACCGGTTCTGCCGTCCGATATTGCTTCAACAGTGGAGGAAGGGCTTGCAATTGCAGAAAAAATCGGCTATCCGGTTGTGCTTCGTCCGGCCTTTACCCTTGGGGGAACTGGCGGCGGCTTTGCCGATAATGCCGAGGAATGTTTTATATTGCTGAAAAACGGTCTTGCACTCTCACCGGCGCATCAGGTTTTAGTGGAAAAGAGTATAAAAGGCTACAAAGAAATTGAATACGAAGTTATGCGGGATGCCAATGACACGGCTATTACCATATGCAATATGGAAAATCTGGACCCGGTAGGGATTCATACCGGGGATTCGATTGTAGTCTGCCCGTCACAGACGCTCACAAACCGGGAATATCAGATGCTGAGGGACAGCGCACTGAACATTATCCGAGCTCTAAAAATTGAGGGTGGATGCAATGTGCAGTTTGCGCTGGATCCGCAGTCTTTTCAGTATTACTTAATTGAAGTAAATCCGCGGGTATCCCGTTCCTCGGCACTAGCATCCAAAGCGAGCGGGTATCCAATTGCGCGGGTATCTGCCAAAATCGGGGTCGGTATGCAGCTCGATGAGATTATGCTGGCCAATACACCGGCCGCTTTTGAGCCGTCGCTGGATTATGTAGTAACGAAAATGCCGCGCTTTCCATTTGATAAATTTACCGATGCCAGTAATGCATTAAGCACACAGATGAAAGCTACCGGGGAAGTCATGAGTGTGGGCCGTACATTTGAGGAGAGTCTGCTGAAAGCAGTTCGCTCACTGGAAACCGGGCGGATGCATCTCCATCATCCCAAATTTGATACCATGCCGGATGATGCGCTGTTTTCCTATATCGGTATCGGTACCGATGACCGAATTTATGCTCTGGCTGAAATTCTGCGGCGTAATCATTCCGTTTCGTATCAGAACAGGATAACAGAAGAAACCGGGATTGACCGCTTTTTTATCAGCAAAATCAGAAATATTGTTCGCATGGAAGAACTGCTTCGCAGTTGTTATCTTGATTATGAGACTTTGAAAGCAGCGAAGAAGATGGGATTTTCTGATTATTATATTGCACAGCTCTGGAAAATGAAAGAAACAGAGCTGTATGCAATTCGTCGAAAAGCAGGAATTGTACCTGTATATAAAATGATTGACTCCTGCGCAGCGGAATTCAGCAGTTATATTCCTTATTTTTATGCCACTTATGAGGATGAGAATGAATCCATTGTCTCACAGAATAAAAAAATTATTGTTCTGGGTTCTGGTCCAATTCGTATTGGGCAGGGCGTAGAATTTGATTATTCGACTGTGCATGCCGTTCAGACAATCAGAGACGCCGGTTATGAGGCAATTATTATCAATAATAATCCGGAAACGGTATCGACTGATTACACCTGTTCGGATAAATTATATTTTGAACCGCTCTGCGTAGAGGATGTTATGAATATCATCGAACTGGAACATCCAGATGGTGTGATTGTAACACTGGGAGGACAGACTGCAATTAATCTGGCGGAGCAGCTTCATCAGCGAGGCGTGAAGATTATTGGTACTGGCTGTGAGGCAATTCGACGGGCAGAAAACCGGGAGGATTTTGAAAAGCTCCTTTCTGCCGAACACATTCCGCAGCCTAAGGGTAAAGCTGTAACCAGTATTGAAGAAGGGTTGAAAGCGGCACAGGAAATTGGATATCCGGTTTTAGTGCGTCCAAGTTTTGTTCTGGGCGGCCGGGCCATGCAGATTGTTGCAAAAGAAGAGCAACTGCAGCACTATCTGAAAACCGCTGTTGAGATATCAGATGAAAAACCGGTTCTGGTGGATAAGTATATTTGCGGCAAAGAGGTCGAGGTGGATGCCGTATGTGACGGCTCGCAGGTTTTTATACCTGGCATTATGCAGCTGGTGGAACGAACTGGTGTCCATTCCGGGGATTCTATCAGTGTATATCCGCCATACAGTCTTTCGGAACAGGTAAAGGAAACGATACTGCATTATACAGAACAGCTTGGAATGGCAATTGGAATTTGCGGGCTGTTCAACATTCAGTTCATTGTGGATGAAAAGGATGATGTCTATATTATTGAAGTGAATCCGCGTTCATCAAGAACGGTTCCGTTTATATCAAAGGCTTCCGGGTTCAGTCTTGCGGATATTGCTACAAGGGTTATGCTGGGTGTATCGCTGCGCGAACAGGGGTTTCAAGTTCGATATCCGCAGGAAAAATCCAGATGGTATGTAAAGGTACCGGTTTTTTCGTTTTATAAATTGCAGGGAATGGATTCCTGTCTTTCGCCGGAAATGAAATCTACTGGGGAGGCCATCGGTTATGACCGGGTATTTCATCGTGCCATGTACAAAGCGATGGTAGCGACTGGTATGCGCATGCAGAATTACGGAACTGTACTTGTGACTGTGGCCGATGAAGATAAGGAAGCAGTATTGCCGCTTGTCAAACGCTTTTATGATATGGGTTTCAATATTGAAGCGACAGTCGGGACAGCAAATTATTTAAAAGAACATGGGATTCATACCAGAGTGCTGCGTAAACTCAGTGAGGGAAGCGAGGAGATTCTGGAAGCCATTCAGGCAGGTTATATCAGTTATGTTATCAATACAAGGGCGATTTTTTCTGATGTGCACTATGAAGATGGTGTGACTATTCGAAAATGTGCTATTCAGAATAATATTACTCTGCTGACATCGCTGGACACTGTAAAAATTTTACTGGATGTATTGGATGAAATGACTATCGGGATATCTACGATTGATGCACGATAATTAAAAATGGAGCCGAATCCTTATTGGATAGGCTCCATTTCATTATAGGTTAAATATTTCAGTTTATTTTAGAACGCTACTTTCATAAATAATGCAATCAGGCATAAAATCAGAGCGCAGGCTACATATAAGAAGCGGCCTGTGTTATGCCACAGGGCACCGTGTGGTTTGGATGTGCCTTTGTTGATTTCATCCAGTAAGTCTTCTTTTTTCATAATCCAGAACCAGGATACTGCACCCAGGGTTGCACCAATCGGGATAATGTAAATCGAAACGATATCCATCCATGGGCCCCAGTTGAAGATTGGTTCCATATGCAGGCCAAAGCCTAAACATACAACGGCTAACAGTGCCAGTACATGACCGCGTTTCAGTTTCGGGAAGCGGTGCTGCAGGGATTCGCCAACGGCTTCAAACATGTTCTGCAGGGAGCTTACACCGGCAAAAATCATAGCAGTGTATAAAATTATTGCAAATAACTGACCGGCAGGGATATCCTGCAGGATGCGTGGCAGGGTTACAAACAGCAGGGATGGGCCGGCACCAATATCCAGACCATATGCAAAACATGCGGGAATCATTACCAGAGCGGCAGTCAGGGCTGCAATGGTATCAAATAAAGCGGTGCGTGTAGCCAGTTTTACCACATCTTCTTTGCTGTCTAAGTATGCACCGTAAACAATCATACCGCTGCCGGTAACCGAAAGGGAGAAGAAAGCCTGCCCCATTGCCCAGATCCAGGTCATTGGGTCCGCCAGTTTACTCCAGTCTGGTGTAAACATAAATTTATAGCCTTCCATTGCACCAGGCAGGAAGGAAACACGAACAGCCAGGATTACAAAAATGATAAAGAACACCGGCATCATGATTTTGTTAGTTTTTTCAATGCTTTTTGCACCGAGCAGTAATGTCAGCAGTGTCCCGATAACGACAATGATATGGAATGGCACTACGGAGTATTCGGTAGTGGAGAAGCTTTCAAACCATAAGCCGGTATCTAATGTCATTAATTCGCCGGTAACGGACTGGAAGAATGCTTTCAGAATATATGCAATAATAACGGCATAGCCAATCGCAATGCACATGGAGCCTGCCAGAGGCAGCCAGCCTAAAAGTCCGCCTGCTTTGCCAAGTTTTGGACTGCGGGATTCCCACGCTTTTTCATAAGACCCCAGTGTACCAGTGCGGGACCGACGCCCGATTGCGTATTCGGCAGATAACCCGACGGTACTGAAGAGTACCACAAAAAACAGGTAGGCAACTAAAAAGGCACCGCCGCCGTTTGCCCCCATTTTTGCAGGAAATCCCCATACATTTGCCATACCTACAGCCGAACCAACCGCAGCTAATACAAAGCCCCAGCGGCTGGAAAAGCCCATTTTTTTCTTCTGTTCCATGATTGTAATAAGTCCTCCTATGATTCTTGACAGAAAATATAGTGTCATTATAATAAGAGTAAAGATATTTGTCCAATGAATGGTTTGCATCTGGGCTATTATTATTCTTAATATCTGGAGGGCTTATGGATATCAAAAACCTGATTACATTTGTACATGTTGCCGAGCTGGGTAACTTTTCACGGGCTGCCGAGCGATTAGACTATTCGCAGCCTACGATTTCCGTGCAGATTCGTCAGCTGGAGCAGGAATTAGGCTTCCGGCTGTTTGACCGCATCGGTCATGCGGTTCGGCTTACCGATAAGGGCAGAGATGCGCTTGTATATGCCCAGCAGGTTTGCCGCTTATGTCAGCAGATGGCAGAGGATAATACCGAAGAGAATAAGCGGGAAACGCTGATTCGCATTGCTACATCGGACTCGTTAAGTGCTTCGCTGCTTTATGAATGCTTTCCGTATATCCGGGAACAGCATCCCAATATTCATATCGAGCTGACCACCGCCGGCACCGAAGATCTGTTTCGGATGCTGGATCATAACGAGGCGGATATTGTCTGCACGCTGGATAATCATATTTATAATACGAACTATCGTATTGAGGGTGAGAAAAACGTAGGGGTGCATGTTATTGTGCCGGCGAGTTCGCCTTTAGCGGAGAAAGAAGTTTTAACTACTGAAGATCTGATGGCGCAGGACTGGATCTTAACCGAAAAGGGCATGAGCTATCGCCGTCTGTTTGATGAATGGCTTGCAAAACATTCCCTGGAGGTTCGTCCTGTTCTGGAAGCCGGGCAGGCAGATTTAATCTGTTCTTTAGTGGAGAAGGGGCTGGGCTGTTCTTTTTTACCGGATTATGTAACGGAGGAGGCAGTTAATCGCGGAACGGTAAAACGCCTTTGTGCAGCGAACTTTAATCCGGACCTCTGGAAACAGATTTTATATCATCGGGAAAAATGGGTATCGTCTTCCATGCAGACGGTACTAGCGATCATGACAGAACGCTGGCTGTAAAATTTTATATGAAAGAGCCGAAGAGATGAAGAAATTCATATCTTTCGGTTCTTTTTTTGTTCAGATATAAAATATTGGGCAAAAAGCATTCCCTGAAAACGTGCATCTGCACACTTTTGGGGAGTGGGCATAGGGGTTTTGTATAGATACTTAACATAGGCTGTAGCTATATATGTTTATAGAAAGCCTGTCTTTTACAGAAGCAGAGGCAGAACATATACTATAGATAGCATAGAGTGCACTTATAAGAAAAAATGAATGAAAAAAAGGAGATTATTATTATGCACATGTTAACAGGTAAATGGAAAATCGTTGCTACTACAGCTCTGGGTACAATGGATCTGGTTGCAGATTTCAAAGCAAGTGAAGATGCAACTACTTTCACAGGCAGCGTATTTGACGAAAAAAACAACAAAACCTATGAAGTAATGAACGGCGTTTTAAACGATCACCACATTTCTTATGATATGGTAATCAAATTTGGTCTGATTCCTTTCAACTTCCATTTAGAAGGCGAATACACCGATGATGGCAAATGCCGCGGTGAAGGTAAAGCTATGAAAATGGAAGGTACCTACGAAGGTTACAAACTGGCTGAATAACAGCAACTATTAATTCAATTCCAAACAGGAGGGATTGTATATGACCGATTACAATTTATGGGACTATTCGGTGTGGGAGTTTGTAATGACCCTCACAATTTTATTAACCGGGATGCTGGTTGCCAATGCAATGCTGCGTCTGATTAAACCACTGCGTAATCTTTTAATCCCAGGCTCTGTACTGGGCGGCTTTTTGCTGTTAGGTGTATTTTCCGCGTATAAGGCATTTACCGGGTCTGCACTGGTGGATGCAACCACTCTGGAACTGCTCACCTATCATGGTTTAGGCTTAGGCTGTACAGCAGTTGCGTTAAAAACCGACAAAAAATCGGAACGCAAACATGCACAGCGCGATATTTTTAACTCCTCGTTAGTTACTACCTCCAGCTACATTGTGCAGGCACTGTGCGGTTTAGGGGTAACATTCGCTTTATCGTTTGTATTACTGAATGTATGGCCTGCATCCGGTATGCTGGTTCCTATGGGCTTTGGTCAGGGTCCAGGTCAGGCTTATAACTGGGGTCATACCTATGAAATGAGCTGGGGCTTTGCAAACGGTACCAGCTATGGTTTAACCGTTGCGTCTATCGGTTTTATCGCATGTTCCATCGGGGGCGTTATCTATCTGAATATCATGCGTATGAAAAAGAACCGCAAAGTAACCTGTCGTGTTGAAGATGATTGTGTAGATGAAATTTCTCTGGAAGAAGTAACCGGTCCAAGAGAAGTGCCAATGTCCGATACTCTGGATAAACTGACTGTGGAAATGGCACTGGTATTTATCACCTACGCCATTGCTTATGGCATTACACTGGTACTGAGCAATTTATGTGACCGTTCCGGCATGGAACTGTTAATCAGTACCGTAAAACCGCTGTTATGGGGCTTCAACTTTATTTTTGCTGCTCTGGGCGGGATTATTACAAAAAAATTCCTGGCATTCTTCGGCAAACGCAACATCATTCAGAAAGATTATGTCAACAACATGTTCATGGATCGTATCTCCGGTCTGTTCTATGACATTATGATCGTTGCATCCATCGCAGCAATCAACCTGAGTGCGTTTAAAGAACAGTCCTTTATTGTTCCGCTGCTGGTATCCTGTACCGTAGCAACCATCGTAACCTACATTTATGTAGATCATGTTACAAAACTGCTGTTCCCGGACTACAGCGAAGAATCCTTCCTGTCTCTGTACGGGATGCTGACAGGGGTAGTTGGTACCGGTATCATTCTGCTGCGTCAGATTGACCCGAAACTGGAAACCCCGGCAAGTACAAACCTGATTTTCCAGACCCTGTGGGCATGCTTAACCGGCTTCCCTCTGTTACTGTTAATGGGCTTTGTACCAAGATCCATCACATGGGTTATGATTGCACTGGGCATTTTTGCAGTGATGTTCCTGGTATTCTACGGCTGGATTCGTCTGGCTGCAAGAAAAGTTGCCAGAGACCGCTAATTGGTTTACGGCAGAAAATTTGAAACAGTAAGTTTTAAATAGTTTAAATAGTAAGAAACTGCGCAATGCGTAAACAAAACTTGTATATTCTTTAGGAGGAATTTACTATGGCACTGGTAAACGGTGGTAAACTGATTCAGAAAGTTTTTGAAAAAGAAGGCGTAAAATATATCTTCGGGATTCCTGGCGGTCACATCTACCCAATGATGGAAGCTTGTGAAGCTGCTGGTATCAAATTTATCGGCGTTCGTAACGAAATGAACGCAGCATTTATGGCAGAAGGCTGGGCATTTGCAACTTGTAAACCAGGGGTATGTACCGGTACTGCAGGCCCAGGTGCTACCAATATGGTGACTGGTGCTGCCAATGCATACTGCAACCAGGCTCCAATGATCTTAGTTGGCGGTAAAGCAAGAGTATGTGAATACGAAAGCAACCAGCTGCAGGACTTTAACACCATGGATGTATTCAAAGCC
>JAFOFM010000162.1 GCA_017387265.1 Peptococcaceae bacterium
ACAGAACCAAGCTGCATCGGGACAGAGACCTGGACCCGAAATGGTATGTATTTCTTTCCGGATACCTGTTTTTATGAATTTATTCCAGAGCAGGAGATGGAACGCAGTTTTGTTGAGCCGGGATATCAGCCGAAAACATATTTGATGAACGAAGTTATTCCAGGCGAAAAATATGAACTGGTAATAACGGTATTAAAAGGCGGTGCCTTTGCCCGTTATCGTGTTGGTGATGTATATCAGTGCGTTGGTCTGGAAAACCCGGTGGATGGAACCCGGATTCCGCGTTTCCATTACATTGATCGTATTCCAACCATTATCGATATTGCTGGTTTTACACGAATTTCAGAAAATTCGATTCAGAATGTGATTTCTCTTTCTGGCCTCCAGATTGTAGACTGGGTAGCGGCGAAAGAATATAATCATGAGAAACGGCCACTTCTGCATTTATATGTGGAAATAGAAGCACAATCGTTGGCAAGCATTGCTTTAAGCAAGGAAATTCTTCGTGAACATTTAAGCGTGTATTTTAAATATGTTGATCAGGATTACAAAGATTTAAAACGAATTCTGGGTGTTGATCCTCTGGAAATTACAATTTTACGCTGTGGGACTTTTGCTGCTTATCAGCGTCAGTCAGGAAAAACATTACGAAAAATAAATCCGTCTGCGTACGATATTATGGGGTTATTGCGTACTCAGGAGACAGTTGAATGGGACTACAGAGGAGGGCTGCTGGTATGACAACAGGCTATGCATTTATTTCGATTATAGCGCTGGTGTGCTATCTGTTTCTCTTTCTAACTTTTATTGCCGCTAAGAAAAACAATTTAATTAATATTTTTATGTTTGTATTGAGTTGTATGATTTTCTGGACAGGCGGTTCTTTTGCAATGCGTGCACTGTTATGGCCAGGGCTAAAATTCTGGTATGATATTTCTATTTTAGGATTAACTATGGCTCCGTACGCGTTCTTTATTTTCAGCCTTGCATTTATGGGTATGGAGGCTCCTGTCAGCAAAAAAGTCTGGCTGATTTTAGCTGTAGCAGCGAATGCCTGCAATATCATTACCAGCGGTCTGCTGGCCCCGCCTGAACTTGTGACAGCTGCGGATGGTTCGATATCGTTTATTTACCATACAACATGGAGAGTTCTTATTTTATACGGTGTAACTTTCGGTGCCAGTGTTCAGATGTTCTATTTAATCTGGAAACAGGGACGTAGCGATGAGATGATTCGTCGGCAGTTTATGCCGATTGTATTAGGTATTCTGATTCTCTATGCTGGGAACGTGCTGATTTTCCTGCCATGGTTTGAAGGGTTCCCGGTCGATATTTTAACCGGTATTATTAATGTAATCTGTTTAGTATATGTGCTGTATGCGCGTCGTATGTTCAAATTAACACTTCTGGTATCGAAAAGCAGCTGCTATGTAATTGCGGCAGCCAGTGCGCTTCTGATTTTCAGTAATGTTATATTTCCACTTCGTCGATTTCTTGTAGATAAATTTCCGCAATTTATTCAGTTTGATGTGCTAATTGTTTCGATTATATATTTGATATCAACGGTTGCGATTTATCAGGTGCTAAAACGCTTAATCGATAAGATTTTTATCCGGGAAGAAATTGCCCGGTCAGAAATATTAAAAGAATTTAGTTCTGCGGTATCAAAAAGCTTAAAAATCAATGAGATTCTGGACGTTATGGTTAAGGTTATTCAGTCGACGATTGGCGTGAGAAAAGTATATGTCTGTCTGATTAACAATCAGGAAACCCAGTATCAGATTACCTATAGTACCAGTCCACTGGATAAACGAAGCTATCATCTAAGATGTGATAACCCGATAGTTTTGTGGTTAAAGGATAAAAATACTTATTTGCTTCTGAAAGATTTTTGTCGTACAGCTACCTTTAAATCCATGTGGGAAGAAGAAAAGCGGCTTCTACAGGATTTGGAGATTGAGTGCATTGTGCCATTAGCGGATGACAATCAGCTGGTGGGTTTTGTTATGCTGACAGGGAAAGAGAAGAAAGTGGGCTTTAGCTATGATGATCTGAATTTCCTGGATTCGGTGAAATCAATTGGCTCAATTGCGGTAAAAAATTCGCATTTATATGAAAAAGTATACATGGAAGCCCGCACTGACGAGTTAACAGGTTTATTAAACCGTAAGTATTTTTATGAAATTCTGGAAGAGGAAATCGAAAAAAATAAATACGGTTCTCTTGGACTGGTTATGGTAAGTGTCGATGACTTCAAGCTGTATAACCAGTTATATGGTGCGGAGGAAGGTGACCAGGCACTTCGTCAGGTAGCGATGGTTCTGCAGGGGTGCGTAGGAGAAAACGGCTATGTGGCTCGGTATAACGGGAAAGAATTTGCTGTTATTCTGCCGCAGCATGATATTCTGGCGGCTAAAAATATTGCAAACAACATTCGTCTGCAGATTATGGAAATTAATAAACAGCAGTCGAATCCGCTGTATCGGCAGAAAGTTCTGACTGCCAGTGCTGGTATTTGTGCAATTCCATATGCAGCGAGCAATATGAAACAGCTGATGGACAATGCCGATATGGCGCTGTATCAGGCAAAACGCAACGGTAAAAATCGTGTAATGATTTATGCGGTAGGGGAAGGAACAGATACCAGAGCCGGTCAGCCGGAAAGTCTGACTGGTTATAAAGAAGGTATTTACTCCGAATATGCGTCCACTATTTATGCGTTAACAGCGGCAATTGACACAAAAGACCATTATACCTTCAGTCATTCAAAAAATGTAGCTACCTATGTAACCAGCTTTGCTCAGGCCTATGGTCTGAATAAAGAAAGTGCTGCAATCATTCAGGAAGCAGCATTATTGCATGACATCGGAAAAATCGGTGTTCCAGAACATATTCTGAATAAACCGGGCCGTTTAGAGCCGGAAGAATATGAAGCTATGAAAAAGCACGTAGAAAACTCCATCGGGATTATCCGTCATCTGCCTTCGCTGGATTATGTAATCCCGGCAGTTATCGGGCATCATGAGCGTTGGGATGGGAAAGGTTATCCGCGTCGCATTGCAGGGGAGGATATTCCGCTGGCGGCACGTATTTTATGTATTGCTGATTCCTTCGATGCGATGATTGCACGTCGCTCCTATAAAGAGCCGTATCCGGTAGAAAAAGCGCTGAATATTATTTTAGAAGAATCGGGTCGTCAATTTGACCCGAAACTTGGGCCATTGTTTGTACAATGGGTGCAGGACGGCACCATTCGTCCAATATTAGAAGATTAGAGCGTTCCAGTGTCTGTATGGTTTATACAGGCACTGGAACGTTTTTTGTATACATGCGTGAATCGTATTGACAAGTTTTTTCAGAATGATATAATGAGAAAAATAAACGAAAGA
>JAFOFM010000163.1 GCA_017387265.1 Peptococcaceae bacterium
GCATCTTTTTTGCTGATAAATTGTTATGCGAAAAAGCGGAAACATTTTATTAACATATATATGATATAATAAATCCAGCAAACTGACAGAGGAGTGATAAAATGATTCGCATTCTGGTTGTGGAAGACGATAAGGATTTAAATCATGCAGTGTGTTCCTATTTAAACCGGCAGGGTTACGAAACCATTGGCTGCCTGAGTGCTGCCGATGCCTATGATGCCATGTATGAAAATTCTGTGGATGTGATTATTTCTGATATTATGATGCCGGAGATTGACGGCTTTGAATTTGCAGAAACGGTGCGTGAAATGAACCGCGAGATTCCGATTCTGTTTATGTCGGCACGGGATGATATGGATGCCAAACAGAAAGGATTTCGTGCAGGAATCGATGATTATATGGTAAAACCGGTGGATTTAGATGAACTGGCGCTGCGCATCGGGGCTCTGGTTCGTCGTGCAAAAATTGCCAGCAGTAAAAAACTGACCGTTGGCAAACTTCTGCTGGATGCCGAAGAACATACTGCTTATCTGGACGGCGAGGAAGTTACACTGACCGTTCGGGAATTTGATTTGTTGTATAAGCTGTTATCCTATCCAAAGAAAACATTTACAAGGGCAAAGCTGATGGAGGAATTCTGGGATGCAGACAGTGCATCGGGGCCTCGTGTGGTGGATGTATATATTACAAAACTGCGGGACAAGCTGGCTGCCTGTGATGATTTTGAAATCGTGACGGTTCACGGCCTGGGGTATAAGGCGGTGCCGAAATGAGTGAAGATGGAAACAGAAAAGAAAAACCTAAAATCGGACGCAGCCTGTTTTCACCGCGGCGTTACCTGATATTTTTTCTGCTTATTGCCTTTGTGGTAACCACCTGTTTTCTGCTGTTCCTGCACTTTCTGGAGATTCGTGCCGAGGATGTGCATAAGGCAGCTCTTCTGACCTTTGGCAATGTGCTGCTGTTAAGTTTTTTAGGTGCCACATTTGACGGTATCCGGCAGAAATATACCGTTGAAAAACCGGTGCGGCAGATTCTGGATGCCACGCAGCGATTTACCAGAGGTGATTTTTCGGCACGTATTGAACAGCGTCAGGATCCGCTTCGGCATAATGAATTTGATGTTATTATTGCCGATTTTAATAAAATGGCGGAGGAACTTTCCGGTATCGAAACACTGCGTACCGATTTTATTGCCAGTGTATCTCATGAACTGAAAACACCGCTGGCGGTTATGCAGAATTATGCCACACTGTTACAGGCACCGGATTTACCGGAAGAAAAACGAATCGAATATGGCCGTGCTATTGCGGAGGCCTCCAGACGGTTATCGGAATTGATTACCAATATTCTGCGGCTCAATAAACTGGAAAACCAGACTATTTTTCCAGACAGCATCCGGTTTAACCTGGGCGAACAGCTGCGGGAATGTGTACTTTCTCTGGAGGATGTGTGGGAGCAGAAGGAACTGGACTTGGATATCGATATTGATGATGTGATGCTGAATGGTGATCCGGAACTTTTGACACTGGTATGGAACAATTTGCTGTCAAACGCGATGAAATTCACCGGATCGGGTGGTTTCATCGGTGTAACGGTAAAAGAGGAAGAACAATGGGCTGTGGTTTCGGTGCGGGATACCGGCTGCGGTATGACAGCGGAAACCGGGCGGCATATTTTTGAAAAGTTTTATCAGGGTGATTCTTCGCACAGTTCGCAGGGCAACGGGCTTGGCCTTGCACTGGTAAAACGGGTGATAGATATTATGAACGGCGAGATTTCTGTGGAAAGCGCTCCGGGTGTGGGCAGTGTATTTACGGTTCGTCTGCCGAAATAATTTATGAAAGATGTTGTAATAATGCTATGTAACTTGATTGCAGGATAAACGGGAGTAATTCTATGATTCAGAAAATTCATCAGTCAGAAGACGGCTTTTCCTACACCTATTCTGCCAGACAGAGAGAGGATGTACAGGCTATCCGGCAGAAATATCTGCCTAGAGAAGAAGATAAAATGGCACAGCTTCGCAAACTGGACCAAAACGTAACCTTATACAGCACCATTCCTGCTGTATTGCTTGGCATCCTTGGTGTTTTGCTGCTGGGAATCGGCATCTGCTGTGTTACCATTGCCTCGTGGAGTGCATATTTTATTCCCGGCATTGTGGCTGGCGTAATCGGGCTGCTGATTATGGCGCTGGCCTATCCGCTGCATAAAATTGTGCTGAAACGGAAACAGGCAGAAGCCGCACCGCAGATTCTGCGGCTCAGCGAAGAAATTATGAAACACTAGACCAGATAGAATAGAATAATAAAAACGCATTTTCTGAAAACGAGATGCGTTTTTTTATTTGTGTGGATGTGTATAAAAGCGCTGAATTATTTCCCGGTAAATATTTTGTCGAAAAGCTTGTGGATTTTGTAGAATATTTCCCGGAAAATAAATTCCTTATTCTGGATATTAAACGCAGCTTACCTTAGCAGAGAATCTTGTTCTTGCTATAGATATTATCCTGTTGTAAAATAAATATAATGATAAGAAAAGAAGTCAAAGGGGGCGTTTCACATGAAAAACGAATTCAGTGGAAAGCTGGTTGCGTTAACAAATCTTCAGACAGAACTGGAAGCCACTATGTTAATGGACATTTTGCAGCAGGAGGGAATATCGGTACTGACAAAGGAAGCAGGCAGCGGTGGTTATATGAAGATTTATATGGGGTATTCGATTTATGGTGAAACGCTGTATGTCTATGATTATGATTATCCAAGGGCAAAAGAAATTATGCTGGCATTGCAGCAGGGCAGTGAGGAAGCCATTCATTTAGAACAGGCGACACAGGATAACGTTTTTGCCAATGCCGATGATTTTGACCAGCATGAAGTGGCACTGATTGAACAAAGAGAAGAAGCAGCAGGGATTCCAAAAGGAAATTCTCCTATTCCTCTGATTGCTGTGATTCTGCTGGCTCTATTTTTGTTTACTATTTTGCGATAATATAGATTGCGAATGTTTCACGTGGAACAATTGATTTTGAGATTCGTTTTCAAAATGTTTCACGTGAAACATTTTTATTTTATGATCACTTACAAGACCGGATATGCAGTTTCGATGTCATTCCTCTTACTGTTTAATGCTGGACATCTCCTTGATTGTCTGTCTTAGTAAGACTTCGTCTTTCACGACGGAGACAATCTGCGTCAATGTTCAGCGTAAACAGAATTCGCGAATGCCATCTCAATCTGCATACACGGTCCTGTTTTATATGCAATATATGAAATTGAAGTGACACTAAAAATTTGCTAATGTTTCACGTGAAACATTTTTTTGCATTGTCTGCTGGGAACTTTTTGTCGATTACAGGAAAGTCGGCTTTGTATTTTTGCGTTTAACGGTCGAACGATACAATAGACATAATAATAGTCGCAAAACCGATTGTAACCGCTTAAATCGAAAAATACAGCGAATTTGAGATTTTACACAAAATTTTACGCTTTTCTATATTCATTTTTCACGTTTTCCTTTATAATAAGGTTAAATTGAATTCAAAATGTTTCACGTGAAACATTTACAAATAGATTCCTTAGAGAGGAGCAAATGCAATGGGAAAAACAATTGTAATTGCCAATCAGAAGGGCGGCGTTGCCAAAACAACTACCTCGGTGAACCTGGCAGCCTGTCTGGCGCATTATAAAAAGAAAGTACTGCTCATTGACCTGGACCCGCAGGGCAATGCCAGCAGCGGTTTAGGCATTAATAAAAATGCGCTGGAACATTCCAGTTATGATGTACTGGTAAACTTTGTACCGGTGGATAAAATTACAGTAGAAGTAAACAAAAAACTGCACGTTCTGCCTGCAAAAGTAGAGCTGGCAGGGGCGGAAATGGAGCTTGTTGCGGCTATTTCCCGTGAAAACCGTTTAAAAAATGCACTGGAAGACGTCAAAGACCAGTACGACTATATTATTATTGATACACCGCCATCTTTAGGCCTGCTCACATTAAATGCATTAACTGCAGCTGATACCTTCCTGGTACCGATTCAGTGCGAATATTATGCGCTGGAAGGCTTAAGTCAGCTCTTGAGCACCATTAAACTGGTACAGAAAAATCTGAATCCAAACCTGCAGATGGAAGGGATTCTGCTCACCATGTTTGATAATCGCACCAATTTAAGTAATCAGGTTGTAGCAGATGTGCGTGAAAACTTTAAAGACAAGGTATTTAAAACCGTTATTCCGCGCAATGTGCGTTTAAGTGAAGCGCCAAGTTTTGGACAGTCCATTCTGGATTACGATGCAAAATCCAAAGGTGCAGAGACTTATCTGGCACTGGCGAAGGAGGTAATCAAACATGGCTAAGGCAAAAGGCGGTTTAGGCCGCGGTTTAGGGGCATTGCTGCCGGAATACGAGGAAATTGTTGAGACTCATAACGGCCAGGGCGGCATTGTGGAGCTGGAACTGGAAAAAATCTTTCCAAATCCGGATCAGCCGCGTAAACAGTTTGACGAAGATAAGCTGATTGATTTAGCAGAGTCCATTAAAGAGCATGGCGTGCTGCAGCCGATTATTGTAACACCGCGTGATGACAAATATATGATTATCGCTGGTGAACGCCGTTATCGCGCATCGGGCCGTGCCGGGCTGAATACCATTCCAGCGCTGATTCGCGAACTGGATGATGAAAAAATCATGGAGCTGGCGTTAATTGAAAACGTGCAGCGTGATGACTTAAATCCAATCGAAGAAGCTCGTGCTTACGAGTTATTACAGACTCGTTATGGCTACACACAGGAAAAACTGGCAAAGCGCATGGGTAAAAGCCGCAGTGCTATTGCCAATTCCACTCGTTTATTAGGTCTTCCGGAAGATGTACAGCAGCTTGTACAGGATGGCAAACTGACCGTTGGCCATGTGCGTCCAATGCTCAGCATTAATGTGCCGGAATGGCAGAGTGTATTTGCACAGGAAGTATATCAGAGCGGACTGTCGGTACGCGATGTTGAAAAAATGGTGAAAAAGGCCATTGATGAAGGCCATGTAACATGGGAAACCGAAGAAGTTTTATTCCAGACACCGCAGAA
>JAFOFM010000164.1 GCA_017387265.1 Peptococcaceae bacterium
TAGAAAGCTGGGGCGCGGAAGCAGCGGAAAAAGCAAAAGGCGTAACAAAACGGGTTATGAGTTATGGCCACACCAGTGTGGCGGAGCAGTGCCGGACTACATTCGGCATGATGTTCAGTCTGGTAACCTGGCATCAGCAGGTGCGCCATCGCCTGCCGAACACATTCCGCGAATCCTGGAATTGTCTTTTAACAGATGAAAACCGGCAGCCGGTTGTTCCTCCAACCGTGAAGGAGGGCGGCTTTGCGGAAACATATTGTGCACTGGTAAGAGAAGTGCAGGAATTTCAGCGGTATCTGGCGCAGAACTATAAAGGCGGTGTGTGGCGGTATTTTCTGCTGAACTGCCAGCAGGTAAAAATCATTACCAGCACCAATGCCCGTATGGACTGCGGCATGCTGCAGGAACGAATCTGCAACAATGCCCAGTGGGAGATTAACCGGATTGCGGTATTAAAGCTGGCGGAACTGCGCAAACTGTCGGATATTTTATATCAGTATGCAGTTCCATCCTGTGTGTACGGGGCCTGCAAAGAAGGTAAAATGACATGCGGCCGGGCAGCAGAAATGCGGGAGCGGTACCGTTTAAAAGAAGAAGTATAGAAGTGCAGCAGAAGTATAAATAGAAGAGAAACAACAGTATTTGTATGGAATTAGATAAAGGAGTTTACTATGGGTGATATTTTCGGACGCAATCCGGTTATGGAAGCGTTAAAAACAAACAGAACCATCAATAAAATCTGGGTGGTAAAAGGGGAACAGAAAGGGTCTATTCGTGAGATCCTGGCACTGGCAAAAGAAAAACGTGTTATGGTGCAGATGGTAGAACGCCATAAATTAGACAGTATGTTTCCAAAACAGAATCATCAGGGGGTAGCGGCTTCGGTTGCCTCTGCCGATTATGTGGACTGGCAGGATATTCTGGATTCTGCCCGCAAAAAAGGGGAAGATCCTCTGATTGTCATTTTAGATGAACTGGAAGACCCGCATAACCTGGGTGCTATTTTAAGAAGTGTAGATGCTACCGGCGCTCACGGTGTAATTATTCCAAAACGTCGTGCGGTACCGCTGACCGATGGTGTTGCAAAAGCATCGGCCGGCGCGATTGAACACGTTCCGGTTGCCCGCGTAAGCAATATTGTGCAGGTAATTGAAGAACTGAAAAAACAGGGTGTATGGATTGCCGGTGCCCACATGCACGGCAACTATATGCACAAACAGGATTTAACAGGTCCTCTGGCGATTGTAATCGGCAGTGAGGGGAAAGGCTTAGGCAAACTGGTAAGCGAAAGCTGCGACTATATTGTATCCATCCCAATGCAGGGCAAAATCAATTCTCTGAATGCATCGGTAGCAGCGGGGGTTCTGCTGTACGAAGCATATCGTCAGCGCCATGCGGAGTAATGCATGAAAGAATATTTGATTGTAGATGGATATAATATTATTGGCGCCTGGCCGGAACTGCAGGATCTGAAAGAAGAGAATCTGGAACATGCCAGAGTACGACTGATTGAAATGCTTTCTGTACATGCCGCGTTAAGCAAACGGAAAGTGATTCTGGTGTTCGATGCCTATCAGGTGAAACATAATAACGGTTCCCGGGAAACTATTCAGGGGATTGAGGTAATCTACACCAAAGAAAACGTAACAGCTGATATGGCGATTGAACGCCTGACTGCGCAGATTCCAAAACATCAGAAGGTTTTCGTGGCCACATCGGACCGGTTACAGCAGGAAACCATCTGGGGGAAAGGCGCATTTCGTATTTCAGCAAAAGAGCTGAAGCGGGAACTGGATCTGACCGAGAAAGAACATAAACCACACTATACACCGCAATTATATGTATCCAATCGGCTGGAGGATCGTATTGATCCGGAAGTAAGAAAAAAACTGGAAAAAATATCTAGGAATATTTGAGATTCCTTGACAGCAGGGAATCTCTCCCATATAATGGTGGTAAAAAGTGGAAAGGGGCGGAAGGATGGAACAGACCGCGCAGCAGCTGGACATGATCGAGCTGGAACATCTAACCGATGAAGAAGTTGTGGAGCTGGCCAAATACGGCAATGTAGGAGCTCTGGAGTTTCTGATTAATAAATACAAGAATTTTGTTCGTGCAAAGGCCAGAACCTATTTTCTGATTGGTGCCGACCGCGAGGACATTATCCAGGAAGGGATGATTGGCCTTTATAAAGCGATTCGGGATTATCGCTACGACCGGCAGGCATCGTTTCGTGCCTTTGCGGAAATCTGTGTAACCCGGCAGATTATTACGGCCATTAAAACGGCAACCCGGCAGAAACATATTCCGTTAAACTCTTATGTGTCGTTAAACAAGCCTGTATTTGACGAGGAATCGGAACGCACACTGGGCGAAGTGGTAATTACCGAAAAAGATGGCAACCCGGAAGATCTGTTTATCAATCAGGAAAATCTGATGGATATTGAAAGTACCATGAACAAAATTCTGAGCCCGCTGGAGCAGGAAGTAGTAGGTCTGTATCTGGAAGGGAAATCTTATCAGGAGATAGCAGAACAGCTGGATCGCCATGTGAAGTCGGTGGATA
>JAFOFM010000165.1 GCA_017387265.1 Peptococcaceae bacterium
AGAAGTTTCTGTTTTAAAGCTTTGCAAAAAGGTTAAATCTTTTATAGAAAGTACTAAAAGAGGTGAGCGCTGTGCAGGATGCGAACACATATTATTTGAATCAGATCTGCAGCCGGAATGCCCTGTATACACAGGAAACCGGTCGCACAAAAAAATGTCTGACCCATACCTTTGGCTGTCAGATGAATGAACGGGATTCGGAAATTCTGTTTGGGTTTCTGACACAGATGGGCTACGAAAAAACTGATATCGAAGCCGAAGCCGACCTGATTTTATTCAACACCTGCTGTATTCGTGAAAAAGCAGAAAGCAAAGTACTGAGCCAGCTGGGTGAGTTAAAAAAACTGAAAAAGAAAAATCCCGATATGATTATCGGCGTGTGCGGCTGCATGATGCAGCAGAAAGGCATGGCAGACACCATTCGCATTTCGGCGCCTCATGTAGACCTGATTTTCGGCACACACAATCTGCATTATCTGCCGGAGTACATTTATAATCTGTACCAGGGCAAAGGAAAACAGATTGCCATTCTGGAAAAAGAAGAAGCGGTGCAGGAAGGGCTGCCAACCTACAGAGAAGACCCTTACCGTGCCCTTGTAAATATTACTTACGGGTGCAATAACTTCTGCACCTACTGCATTGTACCGTATGTACGCGGCCGTGAACGCAGCCGTAAACAGGCAGATATTGTGCAGGAAGTAAAACAGATGGTGGCCGAAGGCGTAGTGGAAGTAACCTTATTAGGCCAGAATGTAAACAGCTACGGGCTGGATTTAAAAGACGGCACCAATTTTGCAGGGCTGCTGCGGGAATTAAACGAAGTAGAAGGCTTACGCCGCATTCGTTATATGACTTCCCATCCAAAAGACTTAACCGAGGAACTGGTAAAAACCATTGCTGAAAGCAGCAAAGTGGTAGACCATTTCCATTTACCGGTGCAGTCGGGCAGTACCCGCATTCTGGAAAAAATGAACCGCCGCTACACCAAAGAAGATTATCTGCATCGTGTGGAGATTATCCGTAAATATATGCCATATGCCTGCATTACCACCGATATCATCGTAGGCTTCCCGGGTGAAACCGAAGAGGACTTCCTTGAAACTGTGGACTTAGTTAAAAAAGTAGGCTTTGACAGCGCATTTACCTTTATTTATTCCAAACGCACCGGTACCCCGGCTGCCATTATGGAAGATCCAACCACACTGGATGAGAAAAAAGACCGGCTGCAGCGCTTAAACGATGTATTAAGCGATATCGGCCGCAACATTAATGACAAACTCAACGACAAAGTCGTTGAAGTACTGGTAGAAGGCCCAAGCAAAACCAATGCGGACATGCTTACCGGCCGCACAACCAGTAACAAAACCGTTATTTTTGCAGGTGACCCGTCCCTGGTAGGGCAGATGGTGCATGTTCACATCACCGAAGCACAGACCTGGGTATTAAAGGGAACCCTCGCTGAATAAAATAAACAATTTTTTAAATTTATACGGAGGTGCTACTGTGGATATTTTCACAAAAGCAAAAGACTTAGCAGATGCAATTGCTAACTCTGCAGAACTGGCTTCTCTGAAAGAAGCAGAAATGAAAATGATGATGGACACTGATGCTAGAGAAATCGTAGAAGAATACCAGGGTATCCAGATGGATGCTATGAACAAAGGTTTAAGCTACGAAGATCTGTCTGAAGAAGAGAAAAAACACGTAGAAGAACTGGAAGCTAAAATGAATGAAAACGCTAACATCAGCGCATTCTTAGGTGCTAACCAGGCATTCGAACAGATCATGCGTTCCGTAAACATGATCATCAGCGCTGCAATCAACGGCCAGCAGGGTGGCGGCTGCAGCGGCTGCAGCTCCTCTGGTGCAGACGGCAGCTGCAACTGTGGCGGCAGCTGCGGCAGCTGCTAATCACATCGATTAGTAGAAGCCTCAGGCCAGACACAAAGCTAACAATAAAAGGGTATCCGTTTTATGCGGATACCCTTTTTGCGTTGGAACGATAGATGGATAAATACATGTTTGGATATTTCAATGCTGATGTGAATAACGGGCGGTAAACACAAAACAGGCGGTGGACTCAAAAGAGAATCCATCGCCTGTTTCAGAGAAAAGAGGATTGAGTAAATGTCTTAATTAAGCGTTGCGTTCTGCAATAATTTTTTCAGCAATTTTTGCAGGAACTTCTTCGTAATGATCCAGTGTCATGGTGAATTTGCCACGGCCCTGAGTCATAGCTTTCAGGTCGATAACATATTTCTGAACTTCGCTCATTGGAGCCTGTGCCAGAATAATCTGCAGTTTGCCGTCTTCGCTTGGTTCCATACCCATGATGCGGCCGCGTTTGCTGTTTAAGTCGCCCATGATATCGCCCATGTATGCTTCCGGAACGGTAATGCGCATATCCATGATAGGTTCTAACAGAACCGGACCAGCCTGTTCCGCACCGTTTTTGAAACCGGTGGAAGCTGCAATTTTAAATGCCATTTCGTTGGAGTCTACCGGATGGTAGGAGCCATCGTACAGAGTTACTTTGATGTTGCCTAATGGATAGCCTGCCAGGATACCCTGAGCCATTGCTTCGCGAACACCTTTTTCAACAGCAGGGAAGTAGTTTTTCGGAACAGCGCCGCCGAATACTTCTTCTGCGAATACAAATTCTTCTTCGCATGGTTCGATACGCAGCCATACATCACCGTACTGGCCTGCACCGCCGGACTGTTTCTTATGTTTACCCTGAACTTCAACTTTTTTCTTGATGGTTTCACGGTAAGGAATCTGAGCCGGTTTCAGCACAACGTCCACGCCGAATTTATTTTTAAAGCGTTCTGCAACAACTTCCAGATGGGTTTCGCCAACGCCGGAGAGCAGAGTTTCGTGTGTTTCTGCGTTTTTCTCCAGAGTTAAGGTTGGGTCTTCTTCTAACAGACGGCCTAATGCGTTACTCATCTTATCATCGTCGTCTCTGGATTTTGGAGACAGAGCGAAGGTGAGGTTTGGAGCAGGGAATTTAATAGGAGCCAGTTCCGGCACGCTCTGGCCTTTTACGGTCAGGGTGTTGCTGGTCTGGGTATTCTGTAATTTTGCGATTGCAACGATATCGCCGGCGTTAACAGTAGTAACGGTAGACTGCTGTTTCCCGCAAGGGATAATAAAGCTGCCCACTTTTTCCTCAACATCGTTGTTTACGTTATAGATGCCGTCGCCTGCGTTAAACTGGCCGTCGATTACTTTTAAGAAGCTCAGTTTGCCAACAAACGGGTCAGCCAGTGTTTTAAATACGATAGCGCTTGCAGGAGCCTGTGCGTTTACGGTTGGAACAGGCAGTAAATCTACCAGAACGTCCATCATAACATCCAGACCCATATTTTTCGCAACGGAACCGCCCACAACCGGGAAGATTTCGCCGTTTGCAATACCCATACGCAGTGCAGAACGGATTTCTTTATTGGTTGGGATTTCGCCTTCCAGATATTTTAACAGCAGTTCGTCACAGCTTTCCGCTGCTACTTCGATTAAGTAGGTACGCTGTGATTCGTAATCTTCCATGAATTCTTCCGGAATTGGAATTTCAACGGATTTGCCTTCTTCGAATTTATATGCTTTTTCGTTCAGCAGGTCGATCATGCCGACGAAGTTTGCTTCTTTACCCATTGGCAGCTGCAGAGGCACGATACCGGTACCGTATTTTGCACGCATAGCTTCTACAACTGTTTCAAAACAGGAGTTTTCACGTTCCAGTTTATTAATAAAGATAACGCGCGGCAGTTTGTTATTTGCTGCGATATCCCAGATTACTTCGGTCTGTACTTCGATACCTGCAACACCGCATACAACCATCAGCATGTTGTCAACTGCGCGAGTGGTAGAAATAACTTCACCGATAAAGTCTGCGTAACCTGGTGTGTCGATCATATTCAGTTTTGTGCCGTTCCATTCTACTGGAGCCAGAGACGCAGAAATGGTTACCTGACGTTTAATTTCTTCCGGCAGATAGTCAGTTACGGTAGTACCGTCTTCTACTTTACCTAAACGATTTGTCACGCCTGTATTAAACAGCATGGTTTCTAATAACGATGTTTTACCGGAGCCGCTGTGCCCCGCGATACCGATGTTACGGATATCTCCTGTCTGATATACTTGCATAATGTCCACCCCTTGTGTGTAATTTATAGTTACTAGTTTATTTAGACATAACTCGATAAAATCCTTTTATTTTCTTTATTTATTTGTGATTTTTTTAAAAAT
>JAFOFM010000166.1 GCA_017387265.1 Peptococcaceae bacterium
ATACCCTGCCTTAACGGTCGTCATGTGCTACCCTTCCTTCTCTCGATTTCTCTATCGATGTACCATCTGGCTTTTTCGAGGTCTTCGACAGGCTTTCCCTTATGATCTGCCCTAGCAATGTATTTGACGGCATTGCCGAGGCTGAAATTCAGACCCCACTCCTCAATGGCATCGATAACTTCGTAACATTCTTCGATCAGGCACTTTTTCAGGCTCTGATGCGTCTGTTCTTTATCCCACGGGCAGCCGTTTTCGCCTAACAGGGTATTCATTACATCGGTAATTGGTTTTACGTTATATTCCATATTATTCTTTCACCACTTTCAGTTTTAAAAGCAGGTTTGCCAGCCGGTTCCCGACTTTCGGCATCTTACGGATAATTTCCAGACTGACACCGCCAATCGCCAGCAGCACTGCAAAATATGCACAGCCGCCAATCATAATAGATACCAGAGTTGCAGTTCCGTTACTGCTTAAAAGTGTATAAACACCACTATAAACCGCCAGAACCAGCACCGCCATAGCAGCTACACTGATAACCGGTTTCACAATATGATACTGCATGCTGAGCCATTCCCATCCAATGCGTCTGGACACCTGCCAGATATTGTTTGCAGCTGCAACACCAAAGCCAATCACGCTGGCCAGCGCAGCGCCGCGAATACCAAGAGCCGGCATAGCCGTTAACGTATAGGTCAGCACAATTTTAATAGCTGCACCTAAAAGCAAGCTGTACATCGGCACCATAGCCTTGCCCATCCCCTGCAGGGTACCGGCACTGATCTGATAAAGACCTACCATTAACACAACAGCCGCCGACCAGAACATTGGCAGCCCCGCATCCGGTTTCACCGGATATAACAGTTCAATAATCGGATACGCCAGTGTCATCAGACCAACGGTAGCCGGCAGTACAATTAAAATTGCCAGCTGCATAGCATTGGCGAAGGTTTCCCGCACTTTCTGCGTCTGCCCCATAGCCAGTGCTTCCGAAATATTCGGTACCAGACTGGCTGCAATGGCGGTTGTCAGCATAAACGGCAGATTCAAAATCGGCTGTACACAGCCGCCCAGATAGCCAAACCATGCCATAGCGGCATCATGGCTCAGTCCGCCGGCCTCCAGCCGCGGAACCACTAACAGCGAATCCACACTCTGCATAATCGGCAGAGCCAGACCCCCGATGGAAATCGGAATCGCCAGTGCAATCACACGCCCCAGCACCTGTGTATTGCTTAAAGAGGCATCTTCTTTTTTCTGCCCGGATTCTGTTTTATGACTTCTCCGATAACGGATAAAAATAACCAGCATCAGAAGCAGAGCAATCCCGCCGCCAATGGATGCACCAGCACTGGCACCGGCAGCTACCACATCGTCACCATATGGCATCAGCGCAAACAGCGCCACAAAAATAACACCTACACGAACAAACTGTTCCGTAATCTGCGACAGTGCAGTTGGCACCATCTGCTGCAGCCCCTGAAAATAACCGCGGAATACAGCCTGCATACAGCTGAAAATCATAGCCGGTGCAATGGCTCTTAAGCTCCATGCGACCCGTTCATCCGGAAATACATGAGTTGCCAGCCACTCGGCATTGATAAAGATAAACAGCCCGATACAGACACCGATACCAGAAAGCATCAGCAGGGACAGTTTTAATACACGCATACTCATTCCGGAACGTCCCTGTTCCTCATATTCAGCCACCAGTTTGGACAGTGCCAACGGAATCCCTGCTGTTGACAAAGCCATCAGCAGGTTATAAATCGGATATACCATGCTGTACAGCGCCAGGCAGTCTTCACTGGCAATATATCCGAACGGAATACGATACAACGCCCCCAGGCACTTTGCCAGAATCCCGGCAGCACTCAGCACCAGGGCACCCTTTACAAACGATTTCCCAGACACAACATTCGCTCCTCTGTTTCGCAGTACCGGTTCTGTACTGCAGATTTTTCATCACGTCAGCCAGCATAAAATCCGGCTTCTTTGTACTCTTCTTTTACTTATGTAATCTTAGCGTAAATACCTGGCAAAAGCAATACTTTCTTATTTTACGCAATTTCCTGTTTTAACGCCCGTTTTACTGTATATTTATGCAATATTATTCCTGTGTTCGCTTGTATCCTGTATACAGATGTGCTACACTTCTGTGTGGACAAGGTATCCGAAATCACTATTTTCATAAGGCGGTCTTTAACTTAGTAAAAGGTTGAACTAACACCTATCTATTATATTAATAACTCCAATTTATACTTCAAATAATTATATTTACACAATTTCTGTTATTTGCTATGATATAAGTAGATTTTCTAAATCGAAAGGAGATATTTAATTATGAGAAAACACAAAAAATTAGTTGCTGTTGTGACCGCTCTGATGATGCTGGCTCTGTGCTTAACAGGCTGCGGCGGTGGCAACGCAGACCAGGGCGGCGATGCTGTTGCTGAAACAAGAGTAATCTTCGCTTCCGGCGGTACTTCCGGTACCTATTATCCAGTTGCAAGTGCAATCGCTCAGGTATGGGGCGGCGCTGTTGAAGGTTTAACTGTTGACGTACAGGCTACTGGCGCTTCCGCAGAAAACCTGAACCTGGTAAACAACGGCGATGCTGAAATCGCTATCGTTCAGAATGACGTTATGTACTACGCTAACACAGCTACCGAAGGTTTCTCCGAAGCTGCTCCAAACGAAGGCTTCCTGACACTGGGTACTGTATATCCAGAAGTTTGCCAGCTGGTTGTTGCTGGTAACTCCGGTATCGAAACTGTTGCTGACTTAAAAGGCAAAGCTGTTTCCATCGGCGCTATGGGTAGCGGTGTAGAATCCAACGCTAAACAGATCCTGGCTGCTGCTGGTCTGACTGTAGCAGACATTCAGGCTCAGAACCTGGACTTCGCTGAATCCGCAAACGCTATCAAAGACGGTGCTATCGCTGCTGCATTCGTAACTGCTGGTACTCCAACCACAGCTGTTACCGAACTGGCTACTACAAACGATATCAAAGTTCTGTCTTTAGGCGATGACATCATCAAAACTCTGTGCGAAACCTACAGCTTCTACACACCATACACCATCGAAGCTGACGTTTACAACGCTGCTGAAGCAACACAGACCGTTGCTGTAAAAGCTACTATCATCGTAAAAGCTGATCTGGACGAAGAACTGGTTTACAACATGACAAAAGGCCTGTTCGAAAACCTGGATGCTGTAGCAGAAGCTCACGCTAAAGGTGCTGAAATGAGTCTGGAAGGCGCTGTTGAAGGTGTATCCGTACCATTACACCCAGGTGCTGCTAAATACTTCGAAGAACAGGGTTTAACTGTTTAATTACAGTTTCTGCTCTTCTGCTGAACACAGTTAGATGAACATAAAAGTTTCAAAATTATATGCCGCAGCCACATTTATTGTGGTTGCGGTTATTTTGACACTGTCCATAATCTCCTGTAAGCCTTTATTTACAGACCCGGTACAGTATCTGATTATGGCCAATGCATACACTGACGAAGTATATTTTCAGGAGCCGTTAGAAGATGACGGTGTTTTTTCCGTTTCCTACACCCATTCGGTAAATAAAACCAATGTGGAAGAATATTATCGGCTGGAAGACGGCGACTTATATCTGTTTAAAGCCCGCTACCGCTCCTTCGGGGCCGGTGTTGCCACCGAAATTGCACCCGGACAGACACTTCGCTATGAAGACGGATATATGATTATCGAAAATATGCACTATAAACTGCCTTCCCTTATTTATAAAGTCGGCACTGTCAGTGATCCGCTGATACATATTGGGCAGCAAACCTGGCACATGAAGGAACTGGCACCTTCGCTCACCAGTGTCCGGTTTACTGTGCAAACAAATCATCTATAAGCTGTCTATGACAGTTTTTCAAACTTTTCAGAAAGGGGTTTTCTCATGAAAAAAAGCAACGAAACCAACGCTCTCAGTGATGAACTGGTAGAACAGCACGTTGCAGAAGAAAAAATTTCAGCCGAAGAAGTAAATGAGATCATGGCCAAATATGACCGTGAATCGGCTGTTAGAATTTTTTCCGGCAACAAAGCTCTGCTTGTAAAACTGCTTCTGGTAGCGTTTACTGTTTTCGCTGTAGCGATTAATACTGTTCTTCATCTGAATGCACAGGTTCATCGTACAACCTTTATTGCATTTGTCTTATTTCTGGCATATCTCTTATATCCGGCAAAAAAAGATGCACCGAAAAACACAAACAAAGTGCCGCTTCTGGATATGATTCTGGCATTTGCCAGTGCCGGGTCCTTCCTCTATATGGGGATTAATTACGAGCAGCTGGTAGCACAGGCCGGCAACTATACCCAGATTGACATCGCCGTTGCAATGGTGGCGATTGTACTGCTGTTTGAGGCCTGCCGTCGTGTAGTAGGTACACCGATTCTGATTGTAGTAGGCTGCTTTATCGCGTACGCATACTTCGGCAATATGATTCCTGGTACCTTCGGGCATCGCGGGTTCAGCATTCAGCGTATTGCTACTCATCTGTATTTTACAACAGAAGGGATTATCGGGACTCCGCTGGCGGTATGTTCCACCTTCATCTTCCTGTTCATTCTCTTTGGTGCGTTCCTGGAACGTACCGGGGTTGGTCAGTTCTTTATCGATATCGCAAACAGTATCGCAGGGAAAATGACCGGCGGTCCTGCAAAAGTAGCGGTTATCTCCAGTGCGCTGCAGGGGATGATTACCGGTAGTTCGGTAGCAAATACTGTAGGTTCCGGCAGTTTTACAATTCCAATGATGAAACGTATGGGGTATCGTCCGGAATTCGCAGCTGCAGTAGAAGCAGCAGCATCCACCGGTGGTCAGATTATGCCTCCTATCATGGGTGCAGCAGCATTCCTGATGGCAGAAATGACCGGGATTCCTTACTCCAACATCGTAATTGCAGCGATTGTTCCTGCATTCCTGTATTTCTCCGGTATCATGATTATGGTACATCTGGAAGCCAAACGCTATGGTTTAAAAGGTCTGCCTGCGGAAGAAATTCCAAACTTCTTTAAATTAATGTTCAGCTACTGGTATCTGCTGTTACCGCTGATTGTACTGGTTACCATGATGATGACCGGTTACACACCGGCACGTTCTGCACTGGTTGCAATCGTAGTTGCAATCGTAGTAAGTATGTTCCGTAAAGAAACCCGTATGAGTCCTCATACCTTCCTGGATGCACTGGAAGGCGGCGCTCGCAACATCATCGGTGTTGCTATCGCGTGTTCTGTTGCAGGCTGTATTGTTGGTATCGTAACCTTAACCGGTATCGGCCTGAAACTGGCTGGCGGTCTGTTATCCCTGAGCGGCGGTAACGTTCTGCTGGCACTGTTCTTCACCATGATTGCTTCTATCGTTCTGGGTATGGGGGTTCCTACCACTGCGAACTATGTTATCATGGCGACCATTACTGCTCCGGTTGTACTGAAACTGGGCATTGATTTACTGCCTGCCCATATGTTCGTATTCTACTTCGGTATTGTAGCCGATATCACACCACCAGTTGCTCTGGCGGCATATGCAGGTTCGGCTATTGCACGAAGCAACCCGTTAAAAACAGGGGTACAGGCAACCAAGCTGGCGATTGCTGCATTCCTGATTCCGTATGTATTTGCACTGAACCCATCTCTGCTGCTGGTAGGTTCTACTCCGATTCAGGTTATTTCTGTTACCATTACCGCATTTATCGGGATGTTCGGTGTTGCATCGGCAGTTGAAGGCTATCTGTTCGCCAATATGAATCCGGTAATTCGAGTTATCGCGCTTGTAGGCGGTTTAATGTTAATCGTTCCTGGTATTGCAACAGACATTATCGGTATTGCTTTAATCGTTCTGGTTATGGCATTCCAGAAAGCCCGCAGTAAAAAAGCCAACAGCGCAAGCAGCTGCGGCAACTGCAACGCATAATAACGTATTTTAAAATTTCCAAAACCAGATTAATCATTCGGTTAATCTGGTTTTTTTCTGTCCGGATTTTTGGAACTGCAGTTAAAGTCAGCAATCATTCCGCACATCCCCCTCTTTATGAAAAAAATTTTCCTGTTGGCCGAAAAATTATCGAATTACGCATTGCATAGTAATTTATTTAGCGATATAATAATTAAATTACAAACCGAAAAATATAGTAGTAAAGGAGTTTTGACCGTGGCTTATTATTTTAACGAACCATCTCACACTTTCGGCGAATACCTGTTAGTACCAGGCTATTCTTCTGCTGAATGTATTCCTGCGCATGTTTCTCTGAAAACCCCTCTGGTAAAATACAAAAAAGGGGAAGAACCTGCAATTTCCATGAACATCCCTATGGTATCTGCAATCATGCAGTCCGTATCCGATGACCGCATGGCAATCGCACTGGCAAAAGAAGGCGGTGTATCCTTCATTTATGGCTCCCAGTCCATCGAAAGCGAAGCTGCAATGGTAAGCCGTGTAAAAAATCATAAATCCGGCTTTGTTGTAAGCGATTCCAACATTAAACCAGATGACACTCTGGCTGATGTAATTGCTCTGAAAGAAAAGAACGGGCACTCCACCATGGCTGTAACTGCTGACGGTACCAGCAACGGAAAATTATTGGGTATCGTAACCAGCCGTGATTACCGTGTTAGCCGTATGTCTATGGACACCAAAGTAGAAGAGTTCATGACTCCATTTGAACGTTTAATCTGCGGCAACGAAAACACAACCTTAAAAGAAGCAAACGATATCATCTGGGACAACAAACTGAACTCTCTGCCAGTGGTAGATAAAGATCAGAACCTGATGTATCTGGTATTCCGTAAAGACTACGAATCCCGCAAAGAAAATCCGCTGGAACTGCTGGATGAAAATAAAAGCTATATCGTAGGTGCCGGTATCAATACCCGTGACTACGAAGAACGTATCCCTGCTCTGGTAGAAGCTGGTGCAGACGTATTATGTATTGACTCTTCCGAAGGTTTCTCCGAATGGCAGAGCCGCACCATTAAATGGGTTCGCGAAAAATATGGCGATACCGTAAAAATCGGTGCTGGTAACGTTGTAGACCGTGAAGGCTTCCGCTTCCTGGCTGAGGCAGGTGCTGACTTCATTAAAGTTGGTATCGGCGGCGGTTCTATCTGTATCACTCGTGAAACAAAAGGTATCGGCCGCGGCCAGGCTACTGCAGTTATCGAAGTAGCAAAAGCTCGTGACGAATACTTCGAAGAAACCGGTATGTACATTCCAATCTGCTCTGACGGCGGTATTGTACATGACTACCACATCACCTTAGCTCTGGCTATGGGTTCTGACTTTGTAATGCTGGGCCGTTACTTCTCCCGTTTCGAAGAAAGCCCAACCAACAAAGTTATCATCAACGGCAACTACATGAAAGAATACTGGGGTGAAGGTTCCAACCGTGCCCGCAACTGGCAGCGTTATGACCTGGGCGGCGCAGGCAAACTGTCCTTCGAAGAAGGCGTTGACTCCTACGTTCCATACGCAGGCAGCCTGAAAGACAACGTTGGCGTAACACTGGCAAAAGTACGTTCCACCATGTGCAACTGCGGTGCATTAACCATTCCTGAACTGCAGGAAAAAGCTCGCTTAACTCTGGTTTCTGCAACCAGTATCGTAGAAGGCGGTTCTCATGACGTTGTTGTAAAAAACAATAACATGACTGAATAGTCTTTTCGTATAGTTTTTTCTGGTAATACTCGACCCTCCCGGCGCAATGTCGGGAGGGTATTTTCTATCCTCCACAGAAACAAACAACAGAAATGGAGTGATTTTATGACAAATGATTGCTTTGTCGGACCAGATGGTCAATGTGTCAGTAATCTGGTCGTTACAGAATTTCAGATTCTGGACTGGATTGCCGGTTTTCATAATGGCTTTCTGGATTCCGTTCTGCCTGTAATCTCTACCTTTGGAGACAAGGGAATCGGCTGGATTATCCTCTCGATTATTCTGCTCTGTATCCCAAAATATCGTAAAGCCGGACTGGCTATGGCGCTGGCACTGATTTTCTGTCTGCTGATTGGCAATATCACCTTAAAGCCGCTGATTGCCCGTCCTCGTCCTTACAGCTACTTCCCGGAAATGCAGCTTCTGATTCCGCCCCTTTCGGATTATTCGTTCCCGTCAGGCCATACCTTTGCCTCTTTTGCATCGGCAACGGCACTGTTTCTGCATCACCGGAAAGAGGGCACGGCAGCTTATCTGTTAGCGGCTGTGATTGCCTTTTCCCGTATGTATCTGTATGTTCATTTTCCGACCGATATTCTGGCCGGCATCATCTTAGGTGTTGCAAGCGGCTTCACTGCCTTTAAACTGATTTCCTGGTATCACAGCCGGTACCAGCCGCACTGGCTAAACCGCAGGTAACATAATCTGCATCCGACATAAATCTGACATAGAAAAGAGGGACATACTATGAACGGCTTAAAAAAATCTATGGCACTTGGTTATATTCTGGCTGTCAGCGGAGGCATTTTCTGGGCGGTAGGCGGCTCCTGCGGCCAGTATCTGTTCCAGCATAACAGCATGACATCCAACTGGCTTGTTCCGGTTCGTTTAACCGTTTCCGGTATTCTTCTGCTTTGTTTTGCACTGCTTCGCGGCCAGAACATTTTTGCAGTCTGGAAAAACAGACAGGATATTTTCGATATTCTTCTTTTTGGGCTGCTGGGTTCTGCGCTCTGCCAGTATGGCTATTATACATCTATTCAGTATTCCAACGTGGCTCTGGCTACTGTACTGGCCTATATGTCCCCTGCTATGATTCTGGTGTACACCGTTATAAAAGAAAAACGACTGCCTCACCTTTATGAAACCATCTGTGTTCTGCTGGTTCTGGCAGGAGCATTTACCTGTACCACACATCTGAATCCCAAATCGCTGGCCGTAACACCCCAGGCTCTCTTCTGGGGACTCATCAGCGCGGCTTCTTTTGTGGTATATACCATGCAGCCCCGGAGACTTTTGCAGAAATTTGATCTGGTCATGATTATCGGCTGGGGTATGCTCATCGGCGGCATTGCCCTGATTCTGCTGTTCCAGCCATGGAACATTACCGTAGTCGTAAATTCTACGCTGTTTATAAATATGGCTGTGGTAATTCTTTTCGGCACTGTATTCTCGTTCTGCTTCTATCAGGCCGGCGTCAGCATCGTTGGCAGTATTACCGGCAGCATTTTATCGTCGGTAGAGCCAGTGGCCTCCATGGTGATCTCGGTACTCTTTTTGAATGTAGCCTTAACCGCACTGGATTTTGCCGGTTTTCTCCTGATTCTGGCCAGTATCCCGATTATTGCATTAGGCGATAAAAACCACAAATAAAAGAACGGACCATGTACATCCGCATGGTCCGTTCTTTTTTGCAGTTTTCAACTGGATTCTATTTTTACTGAATAGCCCCTTCCAGCCGCAGCAGTGTTTCTTTTTTATCCAGGCCGCCGGCATAACCGGTCAGGCTGCCGTCAGCCCCGATTACCCGATGGCAGGGAATCATAATTGCAACCGGATTCTTATGATTTGCCATGCCGACTGCACGACTCGCTTTTGGATTTCCCAGTGCTCTGGCAATCTGCCCGTACGTACGGGTTTCGCCATACGGAATGTTTTCCAGCTCCCGCCACACGGCTTTCTGAAAATCAGTTCCTTCAGGTGCCAGCGGCAGAGAAAATGCTGCCCGAAGACCCGCAAAATATTCCTCCAGCTGCCGTCTGGCTTCTAAAAGCAGCGGCGTATCCCGGCAGACTGCATCAGAAATGCCTGCTTCCATTCCAGCTTCCGGCTGTCGTAAAATCGTTACCGCTGCAATAGAGCCATCTGCTTCTATTACACGCAAAATCCATCCCGTTGCAACCGTGATATCCTGATAATACTTCATTTTCATCCCCCTATCTGCTTCATATCCTCTTTGTTTTTATTATAACGGCATCCCGTTCTTCTGC
>JAFOFM010000167.1 GCA_017387265.1 Peptococcaceae bacterium
ACGGCTTTTGTGATTTAATAAAAGTTTAATGTAAATGGAGCAGGAGAAATGACAAATGGCAGTAACATACGAGTGGCTTAATTTAGATGACTAAGAACCGATTATTGATATGATGCTCTCGGTAATGGCAAACGATATCCGCAATCAGAAACGAAATATGAAAAAACGCAGCGATGCCGGCAGCGTAAACTGGAAATACATCGAGGGCATTTACGATAACTTTGAAAAACGCCGCATCAAAACCGCGGAAGAGGCTATCCAAAAAGAGTATGAATGGCAGAGGGGCGATTTATCCGCGTAAACGGGGCGGGAGTGGCGCAGATGGAGGTTATGGAGTGACGAGACAAATTTTCTAACAAGAAAACACTGTAAGATACAAAAATTCCGGGATGGTTTGATGTTAGACAAAGAATGGGATGTTTTCTACAACGAATGTGAAGCTGGTGTGAGGTCCTAAGCCTTCCTGACAGCAGCTTTCATTATTCTGTTCAGAATAATGCCCCATTTCGGAAACCGGCTACAGATTATCCCTGCAGCCGGTTTTTATATTTTATAAAAAACTGTAAGCATAAAAACCTGTAAGCGCGTTACAACTTTTGCTTGTAATATGGGTTTGAAATGCGTGTTTCCCTGTTAGACAAAAATAAGTATATAAGCTATATTGAATATATAAACAGACCTTATCAAAAGAATAGAGTTCAAAGGTCTGGTATAAACATATGTTTAGAAACAAAGGTTTAAAAACAAAAGTATAAACACAAAAGAGATTTTCATAATTACAATTCATGGAGATCTCTTTTTATCAAGGAAGGAGATTTGCTTATGTTAAGAAGTAAAGGATTAACAGACAAACTGTTATTATTAGGCGTTGACGGTATGGACCCTCGTTTTACCAAACGTCTGGTAGAAGAAGGCAAAATGCCAAACTTCAAAAAACTGATGGATATGGGTGCTTGTCGTGAAGACCTGATGATGCTGGGTGCGAACCCTACCATCACCCCTCCAATGTGGGCAACTCTGGCAACCGGTACTTACCCAATGACACACGGCATTATGGACTATAATATTTCCGCTGAGGAAGATCTGGACATCACTTTAGGTGCATTCTCTTCCGTATTTATGAAAGCAGAACCTCTGTTTAATGTAACTGCAAAAGCAGGCAAAAAAACACTGGTAATGCACTGGCCGGGCGGCAGCTTCCCTCCAACTATCGACAGTGAAAACCTGTTCACCATCGACGGTTCCAGCCCTGGCGCATGCTGCGCATGGAGTAACGAACGTGACCTGGATATGCTGTATGTAGCAAGTACCAAATGCCAGCAGCCAAGCTATATGCCAATGTCTATCAAAACAACTGATGTTGAAGGCGATGAAACACTGAAGTTTTCTTTAGCTCCTACTTCCAGAAGCGGGAAATCTCCGGAAGCAAAAGAACGTATGGCAAAATACCAGCAGTGGTACAAAGATTATATCGGTGTAGAAGGCTACACACCAAGCAGCAGCTTTGTAGTAGATAACGTTATTAACGGTAAAATTGAAGGCCTGATGTGGCAACTGGCTGACTTCCCGACAGGCTGCTGTCTTTCCCCTGTGTTCCCTGCAAACGGCTGGGAATTCGAAGTACCTGCTGATGCGAAAGAATTCGTAATCATCACATTCTACGGCAAAGTAATCCGTCCTGCACTGATTCTGAAAAACGAAGCCGGTGTATATGATAAAGTTGCAATCTATAAAGATAAAGCAACTGCAGAACCTCTGGCTGTTCTGGAAAACGACGTAATGCAGGGTGTTTACGATACTGTTCCATCCGCAAACGGCGAAGAAAAAGTATACCGCAACATGCGTATTCTGAAAATCGACGAAGATGGCAACTATGTACGCATCTGGGCATCCCGCGGCATGAGCTGTGATGATGACTCCGTATGGTTCCCAAAATCCCTGTTCAAAGAAGTGACCGATAAATTCGGCCCTCCACAGCCAACCAGCCAGATGAGCGGCAACGACAAAGACCTGATTCTGAAATGTAACAACCCACAGTGGACTATGGCTGCCGACTGGCAGAGCAAAGTTATGCATCACATGATTGAAGAGCACGGCGTAGAAGTTATCTTCTCTCATATGCACAACATCGACCTGCAGGGTCACAACTACATGAAATACATGAAAAACCGTCCAACTTCCCGTTATGACGAAAGCGAAATCGTTAAATTTGCAGAATCCACCTACAAAATCACTGACGATTACATTGGCTCCTTCATGCACTTAATTGATGAAGGCTGGACCATTATGATCTTCTCTGACCATGCTCTGATCTGTGCTGAAGAAGAAGCCGTAGCACAGGGCGACAACACTGGTGTTTGCGATGAACCATTCAAATCCTGGGGCTACACCGTTATGAAAGTGGATGAAAACGGCAAAGAACTGCCGGAAGTTGACTGGACCAAAACAAAAGCTATCATGACCCGTTCCAACAGTATCTACATCAACCTGAAAGGCAGACAGGCAAATGGTATTGTAGATCCAGAAGATAAATACGAACTGGAAGAAGAAATTATCACCAAACTGTACGGTTACACACATCCAAAAACCGGTAAACGTGTTATCGCACTGGCTCTGCACAACAAAGATGCTGTATTATTAGGCTTAGGCGGCCCAATGGGTGCAGATATCGTATTCGTTGTACACGAAAGCTATGTAGAAGACCACGGCGCTGGCTTATCCACCGCTTACGGCTATCAGGATACATCCTTAAGCCCAATCTTCCTGGCAGCAGGCCCTGGTATCAAAGAAAACTTCCGCACCACACGTTATGTGCGTGAAGTTGACCTGGCACCTACTGCAGCGGTTCTGTTAGGTGTAGATATGCCTGAACATTGTGAAGGTGCTCCGGCTTACCAGATCTTTACCGAATCTATGTAATTTAAAAGTATGAAACGATAAGCAGAAAGACTCTCTGGTGTCAGCCGGGGAGTCTTTCCGTCTGTATTATGCAGTGAGGAGTTCGGTTATATGCAGGAATTAATGAAAAAAATAACACTGCTTCTGGTATGTATGCCAAGCTCTATGATGGGGGCATTGCTGGCATCCTCTCTGGTTTATATGTTTGAGGCCTACCCGGCGCACAGCGAGGCAGTGGTAACGATGATGGTGACAATGCCGAATCTTACCATTATGATTGGCCTTGTGCTGGCACCGGTGTTAATACGAAAATTTTCGATTAAAGCCGTTATGCTGGCTGGCATTGTAATTTTTACATTAGCCAGCATAATACCTGCCTGGTGTGAAACTTTTTATGTGATGCTGCTGTTTCGCGGAATAAGCGGCGTTGGCTGCGGGATGATACTGCCGCTGCAATCCACATTTTTAGCGACGTATCCAGCAAAACAGCGTGCTTCTTTAATGGGGCTCAGTGCGTCAGTAGGCTGCCTGATTGCAGCGGTAATGGTGTCGGTGAGCGGTTTTGTGGCTGCTATCAGCTGGAGGTATGTATTTTATTTGTACCTGATTAATGTGATTCCGCTGATTCTGGCTGTTTTATTTTTACCAAATTGTATAGATGCAGAGGAACCTGCAAGCCAGGTAGAAACAATTCAGGCGGAGGCGCCTAAATTAATGGATTACAGCAGGGTTCTGGCACTTTATTATATCTTTATGCTTGGCATGCTGTTTCTCTCGATTTTATCCGCAACACTGGCGCCTTATCTGGAATACGCACAGCTGGGCGGCTCGGAGGAAAGCGGGCTGTTATTAAGCGTATCGATTCTGGGTTCTGTGGCTGCAGGGCTTATAATGCGTCAGTATATCGGCTATATGAAACAACTGGCTCTGCCTGTGATTTTTGCAGGTTCTGCCCTGGGGTTTGTTATGTTGTGGCTTAGCTCTTCGCTTCTGGTGATTGGTGCAGCTGTATTTATTATCGGGGCATTTACTTCGCTGCTGGCCTGCCTGGTGAATTATGAATTATCCTGCCGGCTTCCGCTTTCGGTATTTACTTCGGCATCGGCAGGCACAAATTTTTTAACCTTTGTGTTGCAGTTTGCGGCACCATTGCTCTTTCAAGTGCTGCTGGGCAGTGCTGCAGGAGGGTCCTTTTATGTTCTCTATATGAGCTACGCAGTCATTATGGCGGGGTTTACAATTATGGCAGTTATCCTTCCCAAAATGCTTCTGAAAGAAAATAAGTAAGCGCAAATAAAAAACGTGACGAAATCGTGCGTTCGTCACGTTTTTGTGTATATTTTAGTAACCACCGCTTGTACAGCATCGATAAAAATCTGCTGAACCGCCGATCCGGAAAGTATGGACTCTTTTTTATAAGCCAGAGTGCAGATAACCGGTTCCGTATCCTCAATAGGGATGCAGTGAAATTCTTTTGATGAATAGAGTGCATGAAAGAGCTGATATGGGATACAGCAGACAGTGCCTTCCTCTCGCATAAACTGCTGATGAAGGTTTGTGTTATTAGAAACATGCAGGCATAAATTTCCTGGTTTTATAACGGAAGTGTATGCATAGCGTGTCTGTTTCGCCTGCTCCAGATGTTCCTGTGAAATGGAGGAAGACGACGACAGAGGATTGTTTCGGCACATAGCGCAAACCAGAGTATCGCTGTACAGCTGTTTAAACTGAAATGTATTTTTCATGGTGTCAGGCGAGGAC
>JAFOFM010000014.1 GCA_017387265.1 Peptococcaceae bacterium
GCATATTGTGGGTACCTTTGAAAGCAGCAAACACTTTGCGTTCGTAATACCGGATGATAAAAAGTTCGGCAGCGATATTTTTATCTCCAAAGATAATTTTAACGGCGCGCGCAACGGAATGAAGGTGCTGGTTGAAATTATCACCTGGCCGCAGAAAACACGCAGTGCAGAAGGCAAAGTTGTGCAGCTGATCGGCTATAAAGATTCTCCGGGTGTGGATATTTTATCGATTATCTACGGCCATAGCCTTCCGCAGGAGTTCCCGGCAGAGGTTCTGGAAGCGGCAAGAGTCATTCCGGAACAGATTGATGCCAATGAAGTGGCAAAACGTCGCGATTTGCGTGATTTATTAATGATTACCATCGACGGCGAGGATGCCAAAGATTTAGACGATGCGGTCACCGTGCAGAAGCTGGAAAACGGAAATTATCTGCTTGGTGTACACATTGCCGATGTCGGCCATTATGTACCGGAGGACGGTATTCTGGATAAAGAGGCGTTTGAGCGTGCGACCAGTGTGTATCTGGTGGACCGGGTAATTCCGATGCTGCCGCAGAAATTATCCAACGGGGTTTGCAGCCTGAATGCCGGAGAAGACCGGCTGGCTATGACCTGTATGATGGAAGTGGACAGCAAAGGGATTGTCGTGGCGCACGAAATTTTTGAATCGGTGATTCATGTAAATTATCGCATGACCTACAAAAATGTGACCCGCATTCTGGTTGATGAAGATGAATTGTTATGTGAACAGTATCAGGAACTGATTCCGATGTTAAAAGATATGGAAACTCTGCAGGGCATTCTGGAGAAAAAACGTCTGCGCCGCGGTGCGATTACCTTTAACTTCCCGGAAAGCAAAGTGATTCTCGACAAGAAAGGCCATCCGGTTCGCATTGAGTGGCGGGAAAGCGGCATTGCTGATAAAATTATCGAAGAGTTCATGCTTTGTGCCAACGAAACGGTTGCGGAACATTATTTCTGGATGGAAGTGCCGTTTTTATATCGCGTGCACGAGGAACCGAAAACAGAGGATGTTATGGATGTGAATAAGTTTTTGCAGGCCCTGGGCTACAGTATTAAAGGGGCAGGCAATACCATTCATCCAAAAGCATACCAGAGCATTGTAGATACGGTTGCCGGAAAACCAGAGGAGAAAATTGTAAATTCGGTTCTGCTGCGGTCTATGCAGCATGCCCGGTATGATACCGATGCCCTGGGGCATTTTGGTCTCTCGGCTCAGTATTATTCCCACTTCACATCGCCGATTCGCCGTTATCCCGATCTGGCGATTCATCGGGTAATCAAAGAACTGATTCATAATGGAGAACAGCTGGATCGTAAACGGACAGAGACACTGGCGAAAAAAATGGCGCAGTATGCGGAGCAGTCCTCTATGCGGGAAAAGGTTGCGGAAGAAGCAGAACGGGATAGCGTTGACCTGAAAAAAGTAGAATTTATGAAACCGTATGTAGGCGAAACCTTTGTGGGGAAAATCAGCGGTGTTACCGGGTTCGGGCTGTTTGTGCAGCTGGAGAATTCGGTAGAAGGGCTGGTTCATATCTCGACTCTGGTGGATGATTTTTATCAGTACCGGCCGGAAACCTTCTCTTTATTAGGGGAACACAGCCGGAAAATCTATCAGCTGGGACAGGAGATAAAGGTCCGCCTGACACGGGTAAATATAGAAGAACGTCAGATTGACTTTGAGGCGGTGAAATAATATGAAAATCATTACAGAAAACAGAAAAGCGCGGCACGATTATACTATCGAGGAAAGTTTCGAAGCCGGTATTGAATTAAAAGGTACTGAAGTAAAATCTATGCGGGCCGGGAAAGCCAACCTGAAAGACAGCTTTGCGATTATTGAAAACGGTGAGCTGTATCTGTACGGAATGCATATCAGCCCGTATGAACAGGGCAATATTTTTAATGTGGATCCATTACGTCCGCGCAGACTGCTGATGCATAAAAAAGAAATCCTGCGCCTTCTGGGTAAAACCAGAGAGCAGGGGCTGACACTGATTCCACTGAAAGCGTACTTTAAAAAAGATAAAATCAAAATCGAACTTGCACTGGCAAAAGGGAAAAAACTGTACGATAAACGAGATGCCGCAGCCGAAAAGACTGCAAAGCGGGAAATCGAAAAAGCAATGAAAGAACGCTCCCGGGATTTTTAATAAACCGGGATAGTATGGGCAATATAAGGAGAGCGGGATAATATGAAAGAAATCCGTCAGATCTATCTTGCGCAGAAGAAACAGGATGTTCGTGATCATTTTGCACTGGTTGGGCTGGCCGCAGCGCTTTTGGGCGCTCTGGCCGCTATTACCGGCAATCTGGAACGGCTGCGCAAAATATTATAAAAAGATTGAAAAAAGGTATTGACAGTCGAAATATTAAGTGATAGAATATGTCAAGTCGTCAGCGAGCGGCCAGCACAAAAAAGAAAATCTGAAAAAGATTTGCAAAAAGGTGTTGACAGGAAGCTGAAGACATGGTAATATATAAAAGCTGTCGCGAGGCGATGGCGAAAGAAAAGCTCTTTGAAAATTAAACAGTTGAATAAGCGAACAAAACCAGATGATAGAACAACACTATCAGATGAAAATCGTGATAGTGCGGACTAAAAACAATTCTAGTTTTTCGGAATAACGAAAGACGCTAAGCAAGTAAGTGAATGAGCTAAGAACTCGAAAATATTTTATGGAGAGTTTGATCCTGGCTCAGGACGAAC
>JAFOFM010000015.1 GCA_017387265.1 Peptococcaceae bacterium
ATACTGCTGATTCCGTTTGAGATTTCCTTCGGGTACAATGGCTGTACGGAAACCCATTTTTTCTGCTTCAATCAATCGTTTTTCTAAAAAGCTGATGGTGCGAACCTCACCGGTTAAACCCACTTCGCCTAAAATAATCACATCATCCATAATCGGCCGGTTCTGCATACTGGACACTAACGCCACGATAATCCCCAGGTCGATAGCCGGTTCATCAATTTTCAGGCCGCCTACCACATTCAGATAGATATCCTGATTGCCCAGCGGAAGGCGCATTTTCTTTTCCAGCACCGCCATCAGCATGGCTGTGCGGTTATAATCGGCACCATTCGTCATACGGCGCGGCTGCCCATAAGGACTTGCCGCCACCAGCGCCTGCAGTTCCACCAGCACCGGGCGGCTGCCTTCCATACATGGCACCACTACCGAGCCGATGGCTCCTTTTGGCCGTTCGGATAAAAATATTTCTGAAGGATTGCTGATTTCCTGCAGTCCTTTTTCCTGCATTTCAAATACACCGATTTCGTTGGTGGAACCAAAGCGGTTTTTCAGAGCACGCAGAATACGGAACTGGTTATGCCGCTCCCCTTCAAAGAACAGTACGGTATCCACCATATGTTCCAGCACACGAGGCCCGGCTACGGAACCATCTTTGGTTACATGCCCTACTACAATTACCGAGATTTCCATCCCTTTGGCCCACTGCATAATGCGGCCGGTGCATTCCCTGAGCTGGCTGACACTTCCCGGCGCCGATGTAATTTCCGGCAGATATACCGTCTGAATGGAATCCAGAATCACCAGCTTCGGTTTTACTTTCTGTAATTGTGTTTCAATGGCATCCAGATTGTTTTCGGTTAAAATCATCAGATTTTCATTGTTTATTCCCAGACGCTGCGCACGCATCTTTAACTGCTGACGGGATTCCTCCCCGGATACGTACAGTACAGGAGCATTCATGCGAATCGCCCCGCAAAGCTGCATGGTAAGCGTTGATTTCCCGATTCCCGGGTCCCCTGCTAACAGCATCAGTGCGCCAGGCACCATACCGCCTCCCAGCACACGGTTTAACTCCTGAATGCCGGTATCAATCCGCAGCAGATCATCATAGGAAATTTCATGCAGCGAAACTGCCTCGGCAGCCGGCATCACACGAGAGGATTCTTTTTTCTGCTTCGATACAAGTTCTTCCACAAAGGTATTCCACTGTCCGCAGCCCGGGCATTTTCCCAGCCATTTGGCGCTTTCATAGCCGCATTCCTGGCAGAAAAACACGCTTTTTTCTTTTCCTTTGGCCATGCCCGTCCCCTCCCGTATAGTTATATGTTCTCAATAATATATTATAGCTAATTTTTATAGAAGAAACAAATGATTTTCTGTAAAAAATTTCTATCAGCATATAAATTTTTTGAATAGTTATACATAAAAATACCGCAGAGCTGTTTTTTATCATTCAGCTCTGCGGTGCCATTGTTTTAGTTATGAATTTCCCGTACAAACACATCTTTCATCGAAGCGTTCAATGCATACCCCATATCGGCAAAAGTCGCATCCAGTGCGCCCAGCATCATCGCTACATCTTCCACGTTTGCATTTTCCCCCATATGACCCAGACGAATCACTTTGCCTGCCAGGAAATCGAAACAGCCTGCAATCATAACGCCGTATTTTTCAGTCATGGTGTTCAGCAGTTCGGCCGAATCCACGCCTTCCGGCACCTCTAAAACGGTAACGGTGGCACAGAAGCCGCTTTCCAGATACAGTTTCAGCCCGGCTTCGGTTACTGCTTTGCGGGTTGCCGATGCAATTTCTGCATGACGTTTATGAATATCTTTATCGTCCTTTACATTTTCCAACGCTGTTCGAAGCCCGTAAATATCGCTGATTGGCATTGTGTATGGAAACCATTTGTTTTTGTAGTAGTCACGGAACGTCAGCAGATTCGCGTAAAACGACGCAATCGGAGTTTTACGCTGTTCCATTGCCCGAATAGCATCGTCACTGACACATACCATCGTAAGCCCTACCGGAGCCGACAGTGCTTTCTGAGAACCGCCGCAGACAATATCTGCCTGGCATGCATCCACATCAATATCTACACCAAACATACTAGCTACCGCATCCACTACAGATAATATCCCGTATCGTTTTAATAACGGACAGATTTCCTCAATCGGGTTCTGCACACCGGTTGGCGTGTCACAGTGAACTACTGCTGCATATTTAAAATCATGATCCTGTTCCAGATAATCCGCCAGTGCCTTCACATCAAACGCCTGATGATAATCCGCGGTATACAGTACCGGTTCGCCGCCATAAATTTTAACAAAATCAGCAAAACCTCTGCCAAAAATACCGTTATCCAGCACTAAAACACGGTCCCCCTGTTCCGTCAGCGATGCACAGGCTGCTTCCAGCCCCAGAATCCCTTCACCGCTCAAAATATAGCATACATTTTTCGTATGCAGCAGCTCACTCAATAAATCACAGGTATCTTTATAATACTCATAAAATTCCAGATCCAGATCAGGATTGGTGGTTGCCAGGCTTCTGGCCATTCGCACATTTTCCCGCACCTGAGTCGGGCCCGGTGTCATAATTTTTTTCATAAAAATCAGCAGCCTTTCCATATAAAATTTCGATAAAATTCCAGCTAAAACGCCGCACTTCTTCGTCTGTCTGCAATACTAGTTTTTTCTTTTGTGTTTTTCTTAACGTTTCAGTGCTTTTTTCAAAGTACCAGCCATTGGAAGCACAATCAGCGCCGCCACGCCAATCTGCATCAGATTCCCCGGAATAGACAGCACCGGCTGCACCCAGTTGCCGTAAATCAGCGCTTCCGCCACATAATAGCCGGCAACTTTAATCGCACAGGCCAGAATGATTGCCAGTGTATAGCCGGTCAGGTCATCTTTCTTTTCTGCAATCACACCAACGGTGTAGCCCATCAGCCCCACAATGATAAAGGTGGCAGGCGCCCATGGTGTCCAGCCGCCCATCAGATCAAACAGTCCCATGCCGAACGCTCCGGCCATAGCACCGATTTTTTTGCCGTAAATAATCGCAAATAAAAATAACGGCACATTTCCTAAATGAATCAGCCCGCCCTGTCCAATCGGCAGCCGCAGATTAATAAACAGCGTTGCCACAAAAACCAGCGCAATCCCCATACCGGTCAGTACCATATCTTTTGTTGAATGACGCAAAACAACCATCTCTTTTCTCATTTTATTTTTTATTGTTGACGAGTCTCGTTTTCTGC
>JAFOFM010000168.1 GCA_017387265.1 Peptococcaceae bacterium
AGGATTTAAATCTGAATGCAGAAGCGGATGCAGAACCGGAACAGTCTGCTGACGGAGAAACTGCATCGGCTGAAAAAACAGAGTGAGGTGATTGGTCGTGAATATTGGTAAATTTTCCGTAAAACGGCCTGTTACCATTGCCATGGCGGCACTGGTTCTGATTCTGTTCGGGGTGGTTTCTTTTACTCGAATGTCCATCGACCTGATGCCGAAAATGGATCTGCCGATTATGGCGGTTATGACAAATTATGACGGTGCAGGGCCTGAAGAAGTAGAAGAACGTGTTACAAAACCGTTAGAAAGCTCTATGGCCAGTATTTCGGGGATGAGTGGCATTACCTCTATCAGTTCGGCCGGCAATTCGGTCGTTATGATTATGTTTGACTACGGCACCAATCTGGACTCGGCAACCAATGATGTGCGAGATGCGCTGGAATTTGCCAAGATGATACTGCCGGAGGAAGCACAGGACATCACCATTCTGAAACTGGATATCAACAGTATGCCGATTATTACACTGGGTGTAAACGGTGACCGCAGTCTGGAAGATGTTAAGAAAATTGTAGAAGAAAAAGTAGCACCACGTCTGGAACGTATCGCGGGGGTTGCTTCGGTTGATGTATCCGGCGGGCAGGAGCAGCAGGTCAGCATTACTGCAGATCCGTATAAATTAAGTGCCTACGGGCTGAATACCGGCACCATTACCCAGATTATCATGGGTGAAAATGCAAACCATCCGGGCGGCTATATTACCCAGGGGTCGCAGGAAATTCTGGTTCGTACATTGGGGCAGTATGAAAGTATCGAGCAGCTGGCTGATACGCAGGTAAGTCTGCCGACCGGCGGTCATGTTCGTCTGGGTGATGTAGTGGATATAAAAATAGGGTTATCGGAAGAAGAATCTATCGTAACCCTGAACGGGGAAAAGGTTATTTCTCTGTCGATTCAGAAAGAAAGTGACGGCAATACCGTTAACGTAGACCGTGAAGTGCGCAAAGCGCTGGAAGAACTGGAAGGCCAGCTGTATGAAGACATTGATATTAATGTGGTATACAGTTCTGCCGACATGATCAACCAGTCTGTAAAAAATGTAGTCAGCAACCTGTTCTCTGCAGTGGTTATTTCCATGCTGGTTATCTTTATTTTCCTTGGGAATATCCGCAGTACCGTCATTATCGGGGTAGCAATTCCGCTGTCGATTATTTCTACCTTCGTAATGATGTATTTCGGGGAATATACATTAAACCTGGTAACTCTGGCGGCGCTGGCGCTGTCGGTAGGGATGGTAGTCGATAACTCTACGGTAGTACTGGAAAATATCTATCGTCATCGCACGATGGGTAAGAGTAAATACCAGGCAGCGGTAGAAGGGACACAGGAGGTAGTCAGTGCGGTTACCGCATCGACATTAACAACCGTAGCAGTATATCTTCCATTCGTTTTTGTAGGCGGTATGACTGAACAGATTATTATTCCATTTGCGCTGACCATCTGTTTCTCGCTGGTTGCATCGCTGGTGGTATCGGTTACTGTTGTGCCGATGATGTCGTCTAAACTGCTGATTTTATATGAATATAGTGAAGCAAATAAACCAAAAGGGCTTGCAAAATTTGCAGTCTGGTTTAACGGCAAATTTGATAAATTTATCAACTGGTATCAGGGAATGCTGGTAGCAGCGCTGAATCACAAAAAAATTACTATTATTGCTGTGCTGGCTGCTCTGGCAGGTTCCTGCTGTCTGGTGCCGTTTTTAGGCGCCGAACTGTTCCCGAGTCAGGATGCAGGGCAGGTTACCGTATCCATTACTATGCCAAGCAATACTGTGCTGGAAGAAACGCAGAAAGTAGCCAATGAGGTTGAATATATCATTGAAAAAATACCGGAAGTAGATCTGGTAATGAACAGTGTTGGCGGAAGCAGTTCGATGATGGGTGGAGGAAGCAGCAGTGCTTCGCTGACCGTGGTTCTGGTTCCAATGGATGAGCGTGACCGCAGCAGCCGTGATGTAGCGCAGGAACTGCAGGAGAAAGTAACTCACTTCCCAGGAGCAACGGTGAAAGTAACGGCGATGGATATGATGTCCATGTCGTCCGGTTCCGGCGCTATTTCCGTTCAGATTAAAGGGAACAACAGTGATGAACTGGAACAGCTGGCAGGCCAGATTGAACGCATCATGGAAAGCGTAGACGGTGCTATCAATATTGAAAACAGCGTAGCAGACACCGATGAGGAACTGAATATCATCATCAATCGTGACCGTGCTGCGTACTACAATGTCAGTGCCTCTACTGTTTATCAGACCGTATCGCTGGCACTGAACAGTTCAACGATTTCTAAATATCGCGGCGGTGAAGAAGAACTGAACATGGTTCTGCAGTATCCGAAAGAAATGACAACTTCGCTGGAACATCTGGAAAATCTGATGATTGCCTCTAACACCGGCGGTCAGATTCCGCTGAGCGAAATTGCAAGCATTGAACATGGTTTTGGTCAGAAAACGATTACCCGTCAGGATCAGAGCCGTGTAGAAACCGTAAGCTGTGATGTATATGGCCGTGACCTGGGCAGTGTCAATACCGACATTATGAACCAGGTAAACCAGCTGCCGATTCCGGCGGGCTGCAGCATTAATTCCGGCGGTGACATAGAAAGCATGCGTGATGTATTCAGCGATTTATTCCTGGCAATCGGTATGGCGATGATTCTGGTATACATGGTAATGGCATGCCAGTTTGAGAGCCTGTGGAATCCGCTTCTGATTATGGCCAGTGTGCCGGTTATGTTTATCGGTGTATTCATCGGTCTGTTCCTGACTGGTCAGCGCATCAGCATGATGTCTCTGCTGGGGATTGTAATGCTGGAAGGGATTGTAGTAAACAATGCCATTGTACTGATTGACTATATTCAGCAGCTGCGTGAAAAAGGCCTGTGCAAACGGGAATCGGTAGTAGAAGCCGGGAAAACCCGTATGCGTCCGATTCTGGTAACCACATTGACGACGGTACTGGCAATGATTCCAATGCTGCTGGCAAGCGGTGAAGGTTCTGAAGTGTGGAAACCAATGGCAGCCACCGTTATTTTCGGTTTAAGCTGTTCTACTATTATCAGCTTACTGGTAATTCCGCTTCTGTATGAAAAATTCGAAAGTCTGCCGCGTAAAATCCGCCGCAAGATTATGAAAAATAATCCGGAAGAAGAACATAAGGCAGCTATGTTAGCTTTAGAAGAAGGCTGCTGGCATGACTGGGAAGAATTACAGGCACAGCTGGAAGCAGAAAAGAAACTGGAAGAAGAACACGGAAGAGGTTAATTCAATATGCAGTAAAATCTGCCGGTATCGCCTTGTGTATACCGGCAGAGATTTAATATGAGGGATTCTTATGGTGGAAAAAGCAAACAAACGAGAATTGATTTTAGCCGCCGCCC
>JAFOFM010000169.1 GCA_017387265.1 Peptococcaceae bacterium
ATTGTCCATCGTAAAGCAGAATTCAGTCCACACGTTTCAGGCTCCCTGCCGTATATTTAGGATATGTATGCTAGGGGAGGAATCACAATGCGTAATTATAACAAACATCCTTTACGGATATTTATTGGTGTGGGGCATGGGGGATATGACCCCGGTGCGGTGAATAAGACATTAGGACTAACCGAAGCCGGGATTAATTTAACTATTGCCCTTTTAATGGAGCGAGACTTAAAGCGCCACGGTGTGCAGGTGCAGTTAAGTCGCTATACCGATGAAGATGACCGCTTAAAAGAGGAGATTGCCGAGTGTAATGCCTATAACCCCGACTTTGCCGTGGAGATACACACAAATGCCGGAGGCGGCACGGGCTTTGAGGTGTATTACCAGTTAGAGCCGTGGGAGCACAGCAAACTGTCGCTGGAGATGGCAAAACGGTTTGATACAAACGTACAGACGCATTTCGGTGTAAAAACACGAGGCATCAAAACAAACCGCAACCTGGGGTGGCTCAGTCAGGTGCAGGCGCCGTGCGTTTTAGTGGAAAACTTTTTTATTGATGGCGAAAGGGCAGCGTGGTATGCCGAACCTGCGCAGCTGAAACGATTTGCAAAAGCCTATGTGTGCGCCATATTAGACTATTACGGCATGGCCTATGTGGCCGATAACAGCAGCTGCCAGATGGTGAAATATCAGGTGCTGGATGCAAACGGCGCAAAAGAATGCGCCTCCCGGGCTGTATTAATAGACGGAAACTGGTACGTACACCTGCGGCAGTTTAGTCAGAATTTAGGTAAAGATGTGCATTATGATAACGGGGCAAATAAAATTACCGTCTATTCGCCGGAAGATTATAAAGTGAGCGAAACAGGTTTTGGTTTATTGCGGATACGGGATTATGAGACTAGACTGGACCGTGTGATGGCAGGAATTGAATAGAGCAGCAAACCGCAGCCAGAAAAGCCGTTTCCATAAGGGAACGGCTTTTTTAATCCAGATAATCTGTGGAAATCTCTGATTTTTCTGGCGATGAAAGCGCAAAATATGGTATAATATTATATCTATGCATTAACAGAAAGGAGGGCGTACATGCTTATACAGGTAGCAGTAGCACGTAAGCTGGCAGAGCATCGCGACAGGCTCACGTATCGGGTTCCGGTTCATCTGCAGAAAGCAATCGACTGGGGAAGTATGGTGGTAGTGCCGATGGGGCGCGGCAATCAGCTGGTAAACGGATATGTAACCGGTTTTCTGCCGGAACATCCGGACGATGAAACCGCTTATAAGGATGTTGCTTCGGTGCAGGAAGCCGAAACCATGCTAAACCGGGAACTGGTGGAGCTGGCTGTCTGGATGAGCGAGTACTACCTCTGTTCGTGCTATTATATACTGGAATATATGCTGCCGAAGTTTGCGCGCAGCAAAAAGCAGGAGGTTGCTGTCTGGAAGGATGATTCGGCGCTGGCCATGACACGGATGGTGTTTCTGGAAGCGGAGGCGGCAAAACTTGCGGAAGAAATCCGGGAGCAGGGTGAAATTGCGGTGGAACGCCTGCAGAAAGCATATCCCCATGCCGAAACGCTGCTAAAAGAGCTGGTGCAGGCGGAGCTGATCTGTATCGAACAGCGCTATCTGCAGAAGGGCGGCGGTAAAACCGAAGCTGTTTATGAAAGCTGTATTGAACCGGATCAGCTGGAGGATGCTAGGCAGAGGCTGGGCCGGGCGGTAAAACAGTGGGAGCTGCTGCGGTATTTAACGTATGAAGGAGCGACTGACGGAAAAACGCTGAACAGCTACTGGCCGAATTATCGGAATCTGGTAAACGAGCTGATAAAAAAACAGCTGATACGCCGGAAAACGGTACAGGTACAGCGGTTTCACACCGACCATGCCGTGTTCCGCAATGACCGAGAGCTGGTGTTAAATACCGAACAGCAGCAGGCTCTGGATGTGATTTTAGCCAAAGCTGATAGTCCCTGTGCGGAAGAGGTGCTGCTGCACGGTGTAACCGGAAGCGGCAAAACGGAAGTCTATCTGCGCACCTTGCGCCATGTGCTGGATGAGGGCGGCGGTGCAATGGTTCTGGTGCCGGAGATTGCGCTGACGCCGCAGTTAATCGGCCGGTTCCGCGCGGTCTTAGGCGAGTATGTTGAGGTGCTGCACAGCAATATGTCCGATGGTGAGCGGTTTGATGCCTGGCAGAGGCTGTATCGCGGCCAGACCAGAGTGGTCGTGGGTGTGCGCAGTGCCGTGTTTGCACCGGTAAAAAATCTGCGGCTGATTATTATGGATGAAGAGCATGAGACCACTTTTAAGCAGTCGGAGCCGGATCCGCGCTATCATGCCCGGGATGTGGCACGCTTTCGTATGGAATATCAGCAGGGTCTTTTACTGTTAGGCAGCGCCACTCCGTCGGTGCAGAGCTATTATGAAATCCGGCAGAGAGGCACCTTGCTTACCATGCGGCATCGGGCGCAAAAACAGCCGCTTCCTGAGGTGCGGATTATAAATATGGCCCGGGAATTTAAAGGCGGCAATCGCAGTATGTTCAGCCCGGTTCTGGCGGATACTATGGAAAACAGTCTGAAAAACGGGGAACAGGTAATCCTGTTTTTAAACCGGCGGGGGTTTTCCAGTGCTATTGTATGCCGGGAATGCGGTCATACACTGACGTGCGAAAAATGTTCCATTGCGCTGACGTATCATAAAGAGCAGAACCTGGCCAAGTGTCACTACTGTGATTACCGGTCGCCGGCACCAGTCCGGTGTCCGAGCTGCGGAAGCCGGTTTATCCGTTATATGGGCTCCGGTACGGAGCTGGTGGAAGAGGAAGTAAAAAAACGATGGCCCTGGGTGGTAACGGATCGCATGGATCTGGATACCACACAGAATAAAGATGCCCACAACAGCATTCTGGAACGGTTTGCCCGCGGAGAAACCCAGGTGCTGATTGGCACGCAGATGGTAGCCAAAGGGCTGGATTTCCCTAATGTTACTACGGTAGGGGTGCTGGCTGCCGATATGATTTTAAATCTGCCTGATTACAGTGCCGCGGAGCGGACCTTTCAGCTGCTGACACAGGTGGCAGGCAGAGCCGGCAGGGGCGACAAGCCGGGCAGCGTAATCGTACAGACATACAATCCGGAGCATTACAGCATTCTTGCTGCGCAGATGCACGATTATCAGGCCTTTTACCGCAATGAGATCCAGATGCGGGAGCTGATGGTCTATCCGCCGTTCTGCTATATGGTGCGGATTCTGGTGAGTGATTTTTCACCGGATGGGCTGCTGGACGGAATGCAGCGAATGGCAGACGGCATAGCAGAACGCTACCCCGATATCGAACTGCTGGGGCCGTCTGAGGCGCCGGTGTCTATTGTACGAAAACGGCACCGGTTTCATATTATTTTAAAGGGCGGCAGTCTGGATTTACTGCGGGAAGCAGCAGAATATGGGCAGAATTTCATGAACTTATCAAGAAAGAGTAAAACTTTGAGAATCCTTATTGATGTGGAACCATCAAGTGTTTTATAGTATAAGCAGGATAGTATAAGCAGGAGGAGAAGAACGATGGCTATTTATAATATTGTTACAAAAGAGGATAAATTATTACGCAAAAAATCTCAGGCGGTACCGGAAATTACTCCAAACGTTATCAAACTGTTAGATCGTATGCAGGAAACCATGTATGCGGCACACGGCGTTGGTCTGGCTGCACCGCAGGTTGGTATTTTAAAACGTGTAGTTGTAATTGATGTCGGCGAGGAAGGCCCTGGTGTATTACGCTTAATTAACCCTGAAATTCTGGAGCGTTCCGGTGTGCAGAATGGTCCAGAAGGCTGCCTGAGCTGCCCTGGCATGTATGGGGATGTAAAACGCAGCCAGTATGTAAAAGTAAAAGCTCTGAACGAACAGGGCGAAGAAATGATTATCGAAGCAGAAGATTTCCTGGCAAGAGCTTTACAGCACGAAATCGATCATCTGGAAGGGATTCTGTTTATCGATACTGCAACTAATCTGGAATATGAGAAATAGGAGGTGGCTCCCTTGAGAATCGTATTTATGGGGACACCCGATTTTGCGGTACAGTCTCTGAATGCTCTGACAGAAGCAGGGCATGATGTGGCGGCGGTTATTACACAGCCCGACCGTCCGAAAGGCCGCGGAAACAAAATGGCCTTTCCGGAAGTAAAAACAAGAGCGCTGGAACTGAATCTGCCGGTTCATCAGCCGGCCAGCGTAAAGGATGAGGCATTTTTAGAACTCTTAAAAGGCTATGCGCCGGATGTTATTGTGGTTGTGGCCTTTGGCCGGATTCTGCCGCAGGCTGTTCTGGAACTGCCGCAGTATGGCTGCATTAATGTACACGGCTCTCTTCTGCCGAAATATCGCGGTGCAGCGCCGATTCAGCGTGCTGTGCTGGATGGATGCAAAGAAAGCGGCGTAACCATTATGCAGATGGATATCGGCATGGATACCGGGGATATGCTGCTGCAGGGCAGTCTGCCAATCACCGATGAGGATAATACCGGCACCATGTTTGAAAAACTGGCTGTGCTGGGCGGCGAACTGCTGATTCAGACACTGGACGGTCTCAAACAGGGGACCATTCAGCCTGTGAAACAGAATGAAGCCGAAGCAACCCATGCGGCCCGTATTCTGAAAGAGGATGAAGTGATTGACTGGGCAAAACCGGCGGATGTGATCTTCTGTCAGATTCGCGGTCTGGCTCCGGCTCCCGGTGCCTACACCATGTGGAACGATCAGCGGCTGAAAATCTGGAAAAGCCGCGTGAACCCAAAAGAAACCGGAAAAGAGCCGGGTACTTTAGTGGAAATCGGCAAAGACTATCTGCTGGTGCAGACCGGCAAGGGCTGTCTGGAAATTTTAGAACTGCAGCCGGCCGGCAAAAAAGCAATGCCGGCAAAAGCTTTCTGCAATGGTACCGGTGTGGAAGCCGGCGTACAGTTTGGTGAACTGAATGGATAAAGGCAAAAAACGATTGTTTATTCTGCTGGGGATGGCAAGCCTGCTGGTATACGGGGCTGTGTTTGGCGGCATCTGGTTTCTGATGACCGCCGCATCTCCGGCGGTGCGCCATATTGCGGTAACAGCACTGGCAGCAGGTTTTGTAATGCTGATGATTATTATGCTGCTGGGGCTTGGCTGTCTGGTGCTGGGGCTGTTATCCGGAAGCGGTGCGGCCTGGGCGCAGAAGCTGGGACGGGGAATTGTAGAGCTCTTTTACCCGATGGTGCACCGGATTGGCCGGTTTGCAGGTATCTCCAAAGAGGAAATTGAGGATTCCTATATAAAAATCAATAATCAGATGACCGTTGCAGCCGGGCGCAAGTTCAAGCCGGAGGAAGTTCTGGTACTGGCGCCTCACTGTCTGCAGAATACCGGCTGTCCGCATAAAATTACAATCGATGTACATAACTGTCATCGCTGCGGAAAATGCAGTATTGACGGTCTGCTGACCATCGCCGAAGAAACCGGTGTAAATTTTGTGGTGGCCAGCGGCGGAACCTTTGCCCGCAAATTTGCAAAGGAATACAGCCCGAAAGCGATTGTGGCCATTGCCTGTGAACGGGATCTGACCAGCGGCATTAAAGATATGAATATGCAGCGTATTCCCGTTGTGGGTGTACTGAACGAGCGGCCGAACGGGCCGTGTCATAATACCGGTGTGCAGCTGTGCAAGGTGCGGCAGGCTATCGCGTATTTCACAGAAACATAATACGTCAGGAGGTTTTCTTATGTTTTTTGGATTCTGGGATTTTGTTTTAATCCCCGCAATTCTGGTTTCGCTTTATGCATCCAGCAAAGTAAACAGTACCTATAAACAGTATTCGCAGGTGCCTTCTAAAAGAGGCTTTACCGGTGCTGATGTAGCCCGCTTTATTTTAAATCAGAACGGTCTGCACGATGTACCGATTGAAGTAACCGGCGGCCATTTAAGCGACCATTACGACCCGCGTGCCCGTGTGGTGCGTCTGTCGCAGGATGTATACTATGGTTCTTCGCTGGCTTCTCTGGGGGTTGCTGCGCATGAGGTTGGCCATGCTGTGCAGCATGATACCGGCTATCTGCCGCTGTATGTGCGCAATACGGTAATTCCGGTAACCCAGTTCGGGTCTACTGCGGCAATTCCGCTGTTTATTCTGGGGATTTTTGTGAGCAGTGAAACCCTGATGGGTCTGGGGATTGTGCTGTTTAGTGCGATTGTATTTTTTCAGATGGTGACTCTGCCGGTGGAATTTAACGCAAGCTCCCGTGCACTGGCAACACTGGGCGGAGAAGGCTTTTTAGACGAGGTGGAGTTAAAAGGCACCTCCAAAGTGCTGCAGGCAGCGGCCTTAACCTATGTGGCAGCAGCACTGACTTCTGTTATGGAATTACTGCGTCTGCTTCTGATGTCCGGGATTCTGGGAGGCAGCGATGACTAAAAAACAGCCTGGAAGCCGTGAACTGGCTTTGCAAATCTTATACCAGGTGAACGAGGAAGGGGCTTATGCGAATCTGGCTTTAGACAAAGCCCTTTTTCCATGTACCTGGCTGGACCCGCGCGACAGAGGCTTTATTACCGAAATTGTGTATGGGTCGGTTAAAAACAGAGGCAAACTGGATTATGTACTGAATCAGTTTGCCAGCACCAAAGTAAATAAAATGGATAAATGGACCCGCAATCTTCTGCGGCTGTCTCTGTATCAGATTTTATTTTTAGATAAAGTGCCCGATTCGGCTGCCGTAAATGAGGCAGTAAAACTGGCCAAACACTATGGCCATGTGGACAAGTTTGTAAACGCGGTGCTGCGTAATATTCTGCGCGGCATGGATGGGATTCAGTGGCCGGATAAAGCCAAAGACCCGGTGCAGTATCTGATGGTGCAGTATTCTTTCCCGCAGTGGATGGTGGAACGTTTTATCCGTCAGTACGGGCTGGAAGATGCCGAACGGTTATGTGACTGGTATAATCAGCCGGCAGCTATGTGGATTCGTACCAACACCTTAAAAACAACTCGTGCCGAATTAAAACAGATTCTTGAAAAAGAGGGCCTCACCGTTAGTGAGAGCCGTCATACACCGGAAGGTTTAAAAATCGAGAATGCGGTAAATCTGCACAAACTGAAATCTTTTCAGCAGGGGCTGTTCACCGTACAGGATGAAAGCTCCATGCTGGTGGCATTAGCGGCGGAACCGGCTCCAGGGCAGCGTGTTCTGGATGTGTGCAGTGCACCGGGCGGCAAAACAACCCATATGGCACAGCTGATGAAAAACAAAGGCACCATTTATGCCTGCGATATTCATAAACACCGTCTGGATTTAATTGCAGAAAACTGCAAGCGTCTGGGCATCAGCAATGTAGAGCTGGTGCAGCAGGACGGTACAAAGCTGACAAAACGCTGGCAGGAACCTTTTGATGTGGTTCTGTGCGATGTTCCGTGCTCCGGGCTCGGGGTATTAGGCCGCAGAGCTGATGCCCGCTGGGCGAAAGAATCGGAGGATATTGCCGGCTTATGCAAAATTCAGAAAAAAATTCTGGAAGAAGCAGCGCAGCTGGTAGTACCGGGCGGTACTCTGATCTACAGTACCTGCACCATTGCGCCGGAAGAAAACCAGGAGATGGTGAAGGCATTTATCAGCGAACATCCTGAGTATGAACTGGATGAGACACTCACCGACTGCTGGCTGGATGTCGACAAAGAAGAAACCGGGTATGTGCAGTTCCTGCCGTTTATCGATGATATGGATGGATTCTTCATCGCGCGCATGATGCGCAGGGAGGAAGCATAATGGAAAAACAGGATTTACGAAATATGCAGCTGGATGAAATGACAGCGCTTTTAAAAGAGCTGGGGCAGCCGGCCTTTCGTGCAAAACAGCTTTTTGGCTGGATTCACGAAAAACAGGTGCGGGAGATCAGCCAGATGCATAATCTGGGCAAAAATCTGCTGGAGCAGCTGGAAGCCCATTGTACCATTACTCCGATGAAACTGGAACGCAAACAGGTATCCAGCGACGGAACTGAAAAATTCCTGTTTCAGCTGGAAGACGGCAACTATGTGGAATGTGTTCTGATGCGCTATCGCGGGGATATGAGCAAACAGCGCAATACGCTGTGCATCTCCAGCCAGGTTGGCTGTGCCATGGGCTGTACATTCTGCGCGACCGGGCAGGGCGGCTTTGTACGCAATCTGACCGCTGGTGAAATTTTAAGCCAGGTGTACGAAGTAAACCATCTGCTTTTAGAGGAAGGGGATACCCTTCCGGTAGGCAATGTGGTATTTATGGGCATGGGGGAACCGCTGCACAATTTAGATAATGTGCGTAAAACCATCAGCCTGTTAAATGATCCGCAGGGGCAGCAGATCGGGATTCGCCGTATGACGGTATCCACCTGCGGGGTCGTGCCGAAAATGCGTGAACTGGCTGACGAAAAACTGGATATCGTAATGGCGGTGTCGCTCCATGCACCAAATGACGAACAGCGTTCCAGTGTTATGCCGGTGAATAATTCCTGGCCGCTGGCAAAGCTGATGGATGCCTGCCGCTATTATCAGATGCAGACAAAGAACCGCATTACGTTTGAATATGCGCTGATTGCCGGTTTTAATGATCAGCCGGTCCATGTGCAGCAGCTGAAAAATCTGCTGAAAGGTCTGGACTGTCATTTAAATATTATTCCGGTAAATCCGGTAGCAAATACAGCACAGTTCAGCCGGCCGGATAAAAAACAGGTGGCCGCTTTTGTAAAAGCGCTGCAGAATGCCGGCTTAAAAGCCAGCGTGCGCGAGGAAAAAGGCACCGATATCGACGGCGCCTGCGGACAGCTGCGCGGCAAAATGCTGAAATAAAATAAGAAGTATTATAAAACAGAGAAGGGTATGCCTTTGTCGTTGGCCGCCTTCCGACTATAGATGGACACGATTTCGTCTGTCATACGTGCAACGGACAGCACTTGTGCTGTTCCGGGAGCACAGGACAGGCGAAAGGCAGTGTCCAGGTATGGAGGGAAAGGACAAAAGACAAAGCCATCCCTTCTCTATTTTTTTGAAACATTGTACAAAGAATTATTGCATAAACAGAATCATAAATATTTTTTTCAAAAAAATCAGGAAAACTATAGATTTCAGGGGGGAATATAGTATAATTATCTTAATTTATCATGGGGGTTCCAGCTCAAAATAGCACCCCGGATAAAAATCTGCCAATAAGGAATGGGGAGGAGACAATGAAGAAACTGATTCAATTTAAAAACATCGTGAAAGAATTCGATGGGAATCTTGTTTTAAAAGGAATTAATTTAGACATTTACGAAAATGAGTTCGTGACGCTGCTGGGGCCTAGCGGCTGCGGGAAAACGACTCTGTTGCGTATTCTGGGTGGTTTCCTGACGCCGGATAAGGGTCAGGTTATGTTTGATGGCGTAGATATCTGCGAACTGCCGCCATATAAGCGGGAAATCAACACGGTATTCCAGAAGTACGCCCTGTTCCCTCACATGAACGTTTATGACAATGTAGCTTTTGGTCTGAAAATCAAAAAAGAACCAAAAGATGTAATAGAACAGAAAGTAAAACGTATGCTGAAATTAGTAGGTCTGGAAGACTTCGGGCCTCGCCGCATTAACGAAATGTCCGGCGGTCAGCAGCAGCGTGTGGCCATTGCCCGTGCGCTGGTAAATGAGCCATCGGTACTGCTCTTAGACGAGCCGTTAGGCGCTCTGGACCTGAAGCTGCGTAAAGAAATGCAGCACGAACTGAAAAAAATTCAGCAGGAGGTTGGCATTACCTTCGTATTCGTTACTCACGATCAGGAGGAAGCCTTAACCATGTCCGATAAAATTGTAGTTATGAAAGAGGGTACCATTCAGCAGATTGGTTCTCCAACGGATATCTACAACGAGCCTGCCAATGAATTTGTTGCCCGCTTCATCGGGGAGAGCAATATCATTGATGGCGTGATGATTCAGGACAAAGAAGTTATGTTTGAAGATAAAAAATTCGCCTGTCTGGATGCCGGGTTTGCGCCAAATGAAAAAGTTGACGTAGTAATCCGTCCGGAAGACCTGGATATTGTTCCAAAAGAACAGGGCAAACTGAAAGGCGTTGTAAAATCGGTGCTGTTCAAGGGTGTTCACTACGAAACCATCGTAGAAACCCGTTCCGGTACCAGCATTACCGTAACTATGCACGTATCCGAGGACAAACCGGTAGTTAACACCGAGGCAAAAGAAAAAATGAGTGCCAACGACTTCTATCTGGACTTAGAGGATATTGCTGAACTGACAGAAGCGGATATCATTGCCCGTGCCGATGCCCAGGCGTGGGATTCGGAAAGCGAAGACTGGATTTCCATCAACAAAGTGGAATACGATATCGAACCGAAAATCGGCACCTATCCGGTAACCTTCTCCACAAAAGCGGGTACTATGGTATCGGCGCAGATGTTTGTGCGGGAAGCAAACCGTATTGCAAGTAAAGAATACGAAGAAGAAATCTATGCGGTGAACTTCTTCAAAAAAGTAGACGAAATCAAAGAAAGTATGGCGCTGGATACCGACCTGAAAACCTGGGCAAATGCTTCCGCGTGGAGCCTGGAGGACGGTGTTATGGTAGAAATTACCGATGTGGTTTACGATTTCGATCCGGAAACCATCGTGCCTGGCGATTACAAAGTAACCTTTAAGACAGAAGGTTATGAATATATGATCGATACAACAGACAAACATGAAGTGGGTGAAGAAGTAGGGCTGCTGTTTGGCCCTGAAGATATCCACATTATGTCGCGGAAGGGGAGTTACTGATTATGAAACAGTTCCGCCGCATGGCCTACCCTTACATCTTCTGGAGTGTCGTTATGATTATCCTGCCGATGCTGTTAATCGTAATGTATGCATTTACACAGAAGGGCAACGACGTATTAACCTTCAAAGTAACCCTGGATAACTTTATCCGGTTCTTTAGTGATCCGATCTTCATGGATGTTCTGAAACGTTCCATGTGGGTAGCGGTTCTGACAACTGTGCTGTGTCTGGTGCTGGGGTATCCGGTTGCCTATATTATTGCACAGGCTGACGGCCGCAAAAAAGTAATGCTGGTGCTGTTAATCACCATTCCAATGTGGATTAACATGCTGGTGCGCACCTATGCGTGGGTGGGGATTCTGCAGGATAAAGGGCTCATTAACACCATTCTGGGCTTCTTTGGCATCGGGCCGATCAGCCTGATTTACACCGATTTCGCGGTTGTACTGGGGATGGTGTATAACTTTATTCCGTTTATGATTCTGCAGATTTATACCGCTCTCAGCAAACTTGACAAAAGCTACCTGGAGGCAGCAAGCGACTTAGGCGCCAACAAGCTGCAGTCCTTTTTAAACGTAACCCTGCCGTTATCTTTGCCAGGGGTTATCAGCGGTATTACCCTGGTATTCCTGCCGGCGGTATCCAGCTTCTTTATTCCAAAGATGCTGGGCGGCGGCCAGTACGTATTAATCGGGAACGTTATCGAATCCCAGTTCCTCACATCCGGCAACTGGAACTTCGGTAGTGCGATTTCTCTGATTATGGCGGTTATCATCCTGATTTCCATGTACATCACCAAAAAACTGGATAAAACCGGCTTAAATGAAGGGGGGAAATAGCAGATGAAAGATTCGAAAAAAATTCTCTCTAAAATCTACATGGTGCTGATTATGGCATTTTTCTATCTGCCTATTTTCTACACGGTGGTGTTCTCGTTCAACTCGGGCCGTTCGTTAACCCGCTTTGACGGTTTCTCCCTGCGCTGGTATGAAAAAATGTTCAGCGATTCTAACATGATGAAGGCGATTTTCTATACCATCATCATTGCGCTTATGGCAACTGCTATTTCTACAGTGGTGGGCACCATTGCAGCCATCGGGTTATCCAACTGCCGCAAACTGGTGCGCGGTATCATGGAGCAGGTAAATAACCTGCCGTTAACCAACCCGGATATCGTAACCGCTATCGGGCTGTTAATGTTCTTTAGTATGCTGGGGCTGGAAAAAGGCTTTACCACCATGCTGCTGGCACACGTGATGTTCTGCATCCCGTATGTTATGCTGAGTGTTATGCCGAAACTGCGCTCCTTAGATCCAAACCTGGCCGATGCCGCTTTGGATTTAGGCGCAACACCATGGCAGGCACTGACCAAAGTTATCGTGCCGCAGATTATGCCCGGCATTGTATCCGGTGCACTGGTAGCGTTCACCATGTCCTTTGACGATTTCATTATCTCGTACTTCGTAACTGGTAATGGCGTCAACAATATCTCAATCCTCGTGTATACTATGAGTAAACGAGTGAATCCATCCATCAACGCGCTGTCTACTTTAATTATCCTGATTATCACAGCCGTTCTGGTACTGATTAACGTGATTCCAATGTTCAAAGAATGGAGCGACAAACGCAAAAAAGAAAAGCAGCAGGCTGCAGAAGCTGCTGCTTCCAATGAATAATACGCTGCAGACGCAAACACGCCTCTCTTTTCAGAGAGGCGTGTTTTTTGTTCTTATTAAGAAAAACACCAGCTTAAAAAATCAGCATCCATGCAAAGCAGAAGGTCAGCAGTAAAAACTGAGCAACGATGGTTGGCTTTAAGGAGCCGAACATGGTGGAATGGAAATATTCCACGGTAACAATCAGACACAGATGGGCAGGAGATAACATAACGCCGGTTAAGCCGCAGATATAGGTAAGTGCCAGTGCATCCAGACTGCCAGGGCCCAGCATAGGCAGAATCAGCGGAAAGGCGATGGCGGCGAAGCCCTGCGGCAGACCGGTTAACAGCCCCATGAAAAATGCGGTGAGGCATACAACAGCCAGAGCCGGGATGCCGGAAGACTGGAAGAATGCAATCAGTCCATCGATGGTGCCGGTGGCGTACAGCATACCCTGGAAAAACAGAATAGCCAGAATACTGGTGATAATCGGCAGGTGCAGGGAATCACGAATCATGTCCAGCCATTGTTTTGGATTGTAACGCAGAATGGCTGCCAACAGCGCCACAATAATCAGCATAGACAGGGTTGTGTTCATATTGCATACCGTTACAAAGAACACATTGAGCAGAATTGGACCGATGGCTAAGATAACCGCCAGAATCTGTTCTTTTTTATTACCGGAAGAAATTTCAGCCGCAGTTGGTTCACTGATTTCGTAATCCTTACCGCGCAGCATCAGTACAGCACCGATAAAGATAGCAGCAAAGGACATGACAAACTGATGGCCGACAATTTCACCGATGGGAATCATCGTAAAGGACGAAGCCAGCAGCAGTGAAGGAAGAATCGGATTACAGAATTCCCACACATGGCGGAACCAGTAGTTGATTGCAGTTTTCTTTTCCGGAGACAGTCTGTACGGCTGGGCTGCTTCTTCTACCATTGGTGCGGAGAAAATAGCGCCGCCCAGAGATGGCAGAAAGCCCAGAAAGGCCGGCATAACTGCCAGAATAATGCGATTATCGCGGAAGAGAGAAGAAGCCGCTAAGGTGAAATTTTTAAGGATTCCGCTGGTACGCAGCAGATATTCCAGACACATAACCAGATATAGAGTCAGCACCATATTCCAGGTCGTAAAGCTGACTGCAGTGGTGTATAATGCCTGGCCAAGATGCGCCGGTACAAAACCGGACAGTACAAACAGTACCGCTGTAGCTGCCAGCACAGCGTAACTGATATGAATCCGACGGTTCAATAATAGAATCATCAGTGCCAGAGAAAGCAGAATCTGTATAAGTGCAAACATAAAAAAGACGCCTTCTTTCTGAATAAAAGTGAGTATGAAAATGAACAGAAAATAAATAGAAATCCATATGGCGGATGCCATTCATTACTTGCATTGTATACCCGCACTTTTATTTCGTCAACCGCAAAAAGTGGCTTAAAATGGCTGAAAATGACGGGTACAATGTATCGTGGATACAGTATAACAGCATGTTTAGGGGTATTAGCTTTTTTTATAAAATAATCATAAAGTGATGGTTGCAATTTGAAAAACAGAAGTGTATACTAGTCACAATACTTTTGTAGCATAACAGAGAAAACTGTTATAGTACAAGTAAAACAGTAAATCAAAAACGTTAAATTAAGAATGAAGATAAATAGACAGAAATGTCAGATAATCTTGCAGGAGGTGTAGAAATCAGTGTTAGGTGCTGATATCTTATTACATTGTTTAGAATTACACGGTGTGGATACCGTCTTTGGTCTGCCGGGCGGCGTGGTTATTCCACTGTATGACCGTTTAAAAGAATTTCCAAATATTCATCATGTTCTGGTTCGTCATGAACAGGGTGCTGCGCATGCAGCCGACGGTTATGCCAGAGCTACCGGTAAAGTAGGCGTGTGCTTTGCAACATCCGGTCCTGGGGCAACCAATCTGGTAACCGGGATTGCAACCGCAAATATGGACTCTATCCCAATGGTATGCATCATGGGTCAGGTTGTAAAAGAACTGCTGGGGAAAGACGGGTTCCAGGAAGCGCACATGACAGGGATCTGTCAGCCAATCTGCAAACACACTTATGCAGTAAGCGATGCGGCACAGCTGCCGGATATTATTGCAGAAGCATTTTATGTGGCAAGCAGCGGCCGTCCTGGTCCGGTTGTCATTGACATTCCAAAAGACGTATTTGTACAGAACGTACAGGTTCCATATGACACAGGTACTGTACGCAACCGTATTGAGATGAAATACAAACCTTGTCAGGTAAACAAAGAACAGGTTTTAAAAGTTGCGAACTATATCAAAGAAGCAAAAAAACCAATGCTGGTAGTAGGCGGCGGTGTAAACAACCGTCTGGAAAACAGCGAGCTGTTATACAGCATTGCACAGAAAGCAGATATGCCGGTGGCAACCACACTGATGGCGCGCGGCGTATTCCCGACCGGTACTCCATATGATATCGGTATGCCGGGGATGCACGGTACCGTAGAAGCAAACTACACCATTCAGCACTGTGACTGTCTGGTAACAGTAGGGATGCGTTTTGATGACCGTGTAACCAGTAATGTAAGCGGTTTTGCACCAAACGCAGAACGCATCATTCATGTTGATATTGATGCTGCTGAAATCGGCAAAACAGTAAAACCTACTTTCCCGTTAGTAGCAGACAGTGCGGATTTCCTGGATGCTCTGGCAGAAGTACTGCAGCAGTGTGAACACAAAGAATGGATGGAAGAAGTACAGCAGAGCCGCTATGAGGTAAAATCTCCAGCCGGCAGCGTACTGCCTCCAAAAGAAACCTTCGGGTTTATCGACAAATATGTAGATGAAAATACTATCGTGGTAACCGACGTTGGTCAGCACCAGATGTGGGCGGCACTGTTCTTAAATGCAAAAGGGCCAAGAAAATTCATTACATCCGGCGGCTTAGGCACCATGGGCTTCGGGTTCCCTGCAGCAATCGGTTCCCAGTTCGGCTTCCCGAACCGCAATGTAATTCTGATTACCGGTGACGGCAGCTTCCAGATGAACATGCAGGAACTGGCTATTATGAAACAGTTCAAATTACCAATCAAAATCTGCTTAATGAACAATGGTTTCTTAGGCATGGTTCACCAGTGGCAGAAGCTGTTCTTTGACGGCAACTACTCGGCAACCATTCTGGACAGTGCTCCAAACTGGGAAAAACTTGCCGATGCATACGACATTAAATATATGCGTATTGATACACTGGAACAGTGTGATGAAAAACTGGCAGAGGCATTAACATCCAATGAAGGCTGGTTTATCGATTTCCGCATTGATGCAGGTGCCGATGTATATCCAATGGTACCGGCCGGCAAAACACTTGATGACATTTTAGTGGGGGAGTAGAGATATGAAACATAAGGTAGCAGTATTAGTAGAAAATAATCCTGGTGTACTGGCGAAAGTAGCCAATCTGTTCTCCAGAAGAGGATATAATATTGACAGTCTGGTAGTAAGTGATACCGAAGACAAAAGCATTTCCCGTATGACCATTGTGGTAGACGGTGATGCAAAAACAGTTGAGCAGGTAACAAAACAGCTGCACAAACTGGTAGATGTTATTAAAGTAAACGATTTGACAAACGATGATACCGTATGCCGCCAGCTGCTCTTAGTACGTGTAGCAGCGGATCATCAGACCAGAGGCGAAATTATCCAGCTGATGGATATCTTCCGTGCACGCATTATTGACATCGGCCGTCGTTCTTTAATTATTGAAGCAACCGGCGACGAATCTAAAATCGAAGCGATTCTGAAATCGCTGCAGCCATTCGGGATTCAGGAAATTGTAAAAACTGGTATCTCTGCAATGGTTAGAAGTCCAAAAGAAAAATAAAATCGTCTTAAAAATATAAATTAAAAGACAATAATATGCAATTACAGACGTAAACAGGGCAGGTCTCTGTTACACATAAATTTTGAATGGATTTAGGGAGGAACTTTATTATGGCAGTTATGTATTATGATCAGGATGCGAATTTAGAATATTTAAACGGGAAAACAATTGCAGTTATCGGCTACGGCAGCCAGGGTCATGCTCAGGCTCAGAATATGCGCGATGCTGGTATGAAAGTAGTAGTTGGTCTGCGTGAAGGCAGCAAAAACTGGGCAAAAGCAGAAGAAGACGGCTTACAGGTTATGACCGTTGCGGACGCAGCAAAAGCAGCTGATGTTATCCATATTCTGATTCCAGACGAAAAACAGGCAGAAGTATACAACAGAGATATTGCGCCTTACATGACAGCAGGCAAAGCGCTGAGCTTCTCTCACGGTTTCAATATCCACTTCAAACAGATCGTGCCTCCAGCAGATGTAGATGTATTCATGGTAGCACCAAAATCTCCTGGCCACAGCTTCCGTAAAGCAGTTCAGCAGGGTACTGGTGTACCGGGTCTGGTAGCAGTTGAGCAGGATGCAACCGGCAACTGTAAAAATGTTGCTCTGGCATTCGCAAGAGCAGTAGGCTGCACAAAAGCTGGTGTACTGGAAACAACCTTCAAAGAAGAAACCGAAACCGACCTGTTCGGTGAACAGGCTATCCTGTGCGGCGGCATAAGCGCTCTGGTACAGGCTGGTTTTGAAACACTGGTAGAAGCAGGCTATCAGCCGGAAAGTGCTTACTTTGAATGCTTCCATGAATTAAAACTGATTGTAGACCTGATGTACGTAGGCGGTCTGGAATACATGCACTACTCCATCAGTGACACTGCAGAATACGGTGACTATGTAAGCGGTCCACGCGTAATCACAGAAGAAACCAAAAAAGAAATGAAACGTATTCTGGACGATATCCAGAAAGGCGTATTCGCGAAAAACTGGATTCTGGAAAACCAGGCAGGTCGTCCATCCTTCAATCGTATGCGTGCAATTGTAGCGGATCATCAGATTGAGCAGGTTGGTAAAGAATTAAGAGACAAAATGCCTTGGTTACAGAAATAATTTTGAAATAATAAAAATTTCGACAGAAACAAATCTTCAGAAATAGATTCAGGGGTGAAAGCAATGCAGCAAAACGGAGCGCAGATTTTAATCAGTGCACTGGAAGCCCAGGGGGTTGATACCATTTTCGGCTATCCGGGCGGGGCAGTGTTAGAAATTTATGATGCATTAAAAACAAGTAATATTCGTCACGTGCTAGTCCGTAATGAACAGGGTGGTGCTCATGCAGCCAGCGGTTATGCTCGTGCAACCGGCAAAGTTGGCGTATGTCTGGCAACTTCCGGTCCTGGTGCAACCAACCTGGTAACCGGGATTGCAACCGCTAATATGGACTCCGTTCCGCTGGTCGCTATCACAGGGCAGGTTCCCCGTTCGATGATTGGTACCGATGCGTTCCAGGAAATCGATATTACAGGGATTACCTCTCCGATTACAAAACACAATTATCTGGTACAGAATGTAGAAGATCTGCCGCGCATTATTGCAGAGGCGTTCTATATTGCAAGTACCGGCCGTCCTGGTCCGGTTCTGATTGACATTCCACGCGATGTGTCTCAGGCAAAAACCGAATATGTACCGGTTACCGAAGTAGATATCCGCAGTTATAAACCGACTGTATCCGGTCATGTAGGCATGATCAAACGCGCTGTGAAAACCATTAAAGCATCCAGAAAAATGGTTATCTGTGTAGGCGGCGGTGTTGTGGCAAGCGGTTCTACCGCAGCGGTTATGAAACTGGCTGAAATGAAAAATGCAACCGTAGTATCCACCATGATGGGGCTGTCCGGCTATCCGGATAATGACCCTCGTTTCCTGGGGATGCTGGGGACTTACGGCAATGAAGGCGCGAATCTGGCTGTACAGGATTGCGACTGCCTCTTAGCTCTGGGTATGCGTTTTGATGACCGTGTTATCAGTACACCAGGCAGCTTTGCACCAAATGCAGAGATTATCCATGTGGATGTAGACCC
>JAFOFM010000170.1 GCA_017387265.1 Peptococcaceae bacterium
AATATACATACATTTAAGCGTGATGAATTGCAAATGCGGATTGATAGTAGCATCGTTTCACGATGCTACGCTTGAGGTGCGTGTGAGGTATCTCATACGGGTTCAAGTCCCGTCGTCCGCATCAAAAAGCTCGGTAAACAATGTTTACCGAGCTTTTTCTTTTCTTATTTATATCTTTCTATGAAATATGCGACTTCACAATATAATCTCCTGGATTAGACGAGCCACTCCATCATCATTATTAGAAGCGGTTAATCGATCTGCTACTTCTTTAGCCGCTGGGACTGCATTATCCACCGCAACTCCAAGCCCTGCATAACGCAACATATCTAAATCGTTGTTATTATCCCCTATTGCTATAATTTCATCCTGTCGAATTCCCAGATGTTCTGCCAGTTGCGCCAGCCCGTAGCTTTTTTGCGCCATTGGATGACAGATTTCCAGAAACCGTCCGCCACTGGTAACAGTGTGTACCATTTGACCAAAGCGCTGGTCAATCAGCTGTTTTAAATCATTGATCCGTTCCGGTTCATCAAAGACACCATACTGCGTTACCTGAATATCTCCCAGACCTTTCGGTGCGGCCAGCGGTTCCACCCCAATATGGCGGGCGTAATTCATTACATCCTCAGCAAATGTAGAAAAATAGAGTTTTTCATCTGAATAAATGTTATAGTGCATACCGCTTTTACGCAGAATTTCTTCCAGCTCCCCTGCAATCTCATCCGGTAGATGCAAAGCATGCATAACATCACCATTTAAACATTTTAACAATGCCCCCTGATACGTAATCAGCGGAAGTTCCAGTTCCAGACGACGTGCAATCGGCAAAGCCGAACAATACATGCGGCCTGTAGCAAATGTAAATCCAACACCGGCATCGATACATTTACGAATCGTTTCTTTTGTGAAATCCGATACCGTTCCGTCATTACGAAGCAATGTACGATCCAGATCAGCTGCAATCAATTTATATGCCATCTATCCCACCAGCCAGCTCATTACAGTACTTACAACTGAAAGAATAATTGATCCCACAATTGCAGGCCACAGTCCAACAATTTCAAAACCGCCAACTACACTGGAAACCAGTTTCAGCATCAGTCCATTAATTACAAATGTTAAAAGCCCAAATGTCAGCATATTAAACGGCAGTGTAAAGAGCAGCAACATCGGACGCAGAACTGCATTCACAATCCCCAGAATAATAGCAGCAACAATCACAGCGCCCCAGCCGTCCACATAAATACCATCAATCATATTGGATGTAAACATCAGCGCCGCAGCGTTGATTAAAACTTTTACAATTAAATGTTTCATTAAATAGCACCTTCTTTATTTATTTCTGTTCAATCTTGCCTGCAAATCCTGATGTGTCTTCAGATAGCTATATATCTCTTCTGCTACTGCGTGGTTAATTCCTTCCACTTCCAGAAGTTCTTCTATCGATGCCTCTTTTATTTTCGTAAAAGAACCAAAATGTTTCAGTAAATTCTTTTTACGTTTTTCACCCACACCAGGAATATCATCCAGCACACTGGCCAGATTTCGTTTACCACGAAGGCTTCGATGATACGTAATCGCAAAACGATGCGCTTCATCCTGCATACGGGTAATCAGCAAGAACAGTTCTGAATGACTGTCCATAGGAATCTCTATATTATTATAGTAAAGTCCTCGTGTACGATGGTGACTATCTTTCACCATGCCACACACAGGAATAGACAACTCCAGTTCTTTCAATACCTCCAACGCAATGTTCACCTGACCGCGGCCGCCGTCCATCATAATCACATCTGGAAATGCGCTGAATTTCCCATTCCCGCCTTCTGTCTGTTCCGCCAGTCCATGTTTTAAACGGCGAGTTAACACTTCTTTCAGGCTGGCATAATCATTAGCACCATCCACCGTTTTAATTTTAAATCGCCGATACTGGTCTTTCTTTGGCTTTCCATCCACAAACACAACCATGGAAGCCACACTTTCTGTTCCTTGTGTATTTGAAATGTCATAGCATTCCATTCGATGTGGAACATCTTCTAACCCAAGCACATTCTGTAACTGTTCCAGAACACCGTTAGTACGCTGTTCCCGATAAGTTTCCTCCTGCTCCTGCCGGACAAGTGCCTCTGATGCATTACGTCCTACCAAGTCCACCAGTTCTTTTGCCTGCCCGCGTTTCGGCACCTTTAAATATACCCTGCTCTCCCTCTTCTCAGTGAGCCACTGTTCCAGAATACTCTGCTCCTCCAGCTCGGTTTCCAGCAGAATATGACGGGGTATAAACTGGCTCGTAAGATAGAATTGCTTCATGAACGAAGCTATAACCTCACCACGACTGCTGTCATCGGTACCTCGCAGAAAGTAATTTTCACGACCGACAATTTTACCGCCTCGCACAAAAAAAATCTGTACACAGCACTGGTTGATACCTCGAGCCATCGCAATTACATCCTGGTCATCCTCACCGCCTAATACAGCTTTTTGCTGCGTCATAATCTGCTCCACACCCTGCAGCTGATCCCGCAGCCGGGCAGCCTGTTC
>JAFOFM010000171.1 GCA_017387265.1 Peptococcaceae bacterium
GCCAGTATGCGCGGCAGGATCTGATTACGGAAGTGGAATTCCGGTTTCAGTATTATGATCAGGTTTATACCATTATTCGCCGTCCAAAGCAGGATAAGTTTAAATCCAAAACGCTGGAAGGCGGTGCCGTGGTATATGAAAAAAACAAAACACCGCTGGGGCCGGATGTAGAGCTTATTTTACCGGATGGCAGCAGTTATCCGGGTAAAAAAACAGAAACAGATAAAAAGATTCGTGAGATTATCGGGCTGGATGCCGCCCAGTTTACCCAGATTGCCATGCTGGCGCAGGGTGATTTTATGAAATTACTGCAGGCAAGCTCGAAAGACCGTATGGAAATCTTTGCGAAAATTTTTGATACTCGTATTTATCAGTTTATTGAACAGGAACTGATGAATCGTACAAAAGAGAGCAACATCGCATTAAAACGCAATGAAGAAGTGATTCATCTGGAACTGCAGCGGCTGCGCCTGATGGAAAACAGTTCTTATCAGGATGTATTTGAAAATGAGAGCCGGTTCCGCGCTTCTGCGAAGGCGGATGAGGTGACAGCTTTTATTTATCAGCTGATTGCGGAGGCAGAAGAGCGACAGAAGCATCTAGATGCGCAGGAAGAAGAAAATCGTGTAAAATACGAAGAACTGCGCACCATTCTTGCCAATGCGGAAACCTTTAATGCATCGTGGGACAAATATCAGGGCTTTTTACGCACCAGAAAAGAACTGGATGACCGGCAGGCGGATATGAATCGTTTAGAGGAACAGCTGACCTCTGGAAAAAAAGCCGAGGCGGTTCATATAAAAGAACAGAGTTATATGGAGCGAAAAGGGGAAGCCGATTCCTGCAGCAAAGTGCTTCAGACGATGCAGGATGCCATTTTAACGCTGGAACAGCGGTGCAGAGAACTGGAACCCCTTGTTGCTGAGAAACAGGCATTATATGAAAAAGAACAGCCTCTCTTAAGCGGGGAGATTGCCCGCATCGAGGCTATGTATCCGCAGTATGCCCGCTATGAAGAGACACTCGAGAAAAAACAGCAGCAGCAGAAAGTCTGTGCGGCTCTTGAAAAAGAACAGAATGAGCGGGAGCTTTTACTGCATGCGAAAACAGAGGAAAAACAGAATCTCCTTCAGCAGAAAGCGAACCTGGAACAGAATGTGGAACATGTGGAGGTTTTAGAGGCAGAAATCCGCTTGAAACAGGAACTGACCGACGAACTGAAAAATCTTTCTCTTGCCATGAAGGCATTAGAGGATGCAAAGGCAGAAGGAAAGAAGCTGCGTATAGCAGCGAATGAGGCGGCTCAGAAGCAGACGCAGGAGGAAGAACGCTATAACCGGCTCTATCAGCAGTTTATAGACAGCCAGGCGGCTATTCTTGCCCGTAATTTAAAAGAAGGCGAGCCATGTCCGGTATGCGGATCCCGTCATCATGAACCGGCAGCGCATAGCGCTGAGGAGCTGGTAGAAAGTCATACTCTGAAAGAGGCACAATCGCAGCTGGATGCTGCGCGCAAAGCGGCACAGGAGGCCGGTGAATCTCTGATGCGTGCCATCACCGAATATAAAGCCGGTGAACAGGATGTCTTAAAAAACGGGAAAAAATATTACGAGGAAGCGTTTCAGCTGGAAACCGTATCACGGCTGGATGTGGAACAGCGCGGTAAAGAATTGCATATGCAGGTAAAACAGCTGGAAGAACGCAGGAACCTTGCGGAGCAAAACCGGAAAGCTTTAGAGGAGTGCACAAAACGACTGAACGAGCTGGAAGGGGAGCTGTTAACGGTAAGCGGTGAACAGCAGATAAAAAGCCGCACTCTGCAGGAAGCACAGGTGGCGCTGGCAGGGTTCCTTACCACTGTCGAAACCTTAAAACAGCAGCTGGTATATGAAACCGAACGCGAGGCCAGACAGGAAGCGGACATCCGCAGCCAGAAGCTGAAAACACAGAAAGCTGCCTGGGAGACGGCTCTGGATGAGCTGCAAAGCCAGAAATCGAAATTACAGGAGCAGCAGGGGGCTTTTCAGACACAAGAGAGTGTGTATAAAAATCTGTCAGCTAAACAGGAAGAGGCGTATCAGCTTTTTGCACAAACGATAGAAAGTCAGGGCTTTGTCACCGAAGCCGCTTATCGGGAATGTCTGATGACCGCGGAAGCTTTGCAGGCGGCCGAGCAAACCATCAAGGTATACCAGCAGCAGGTGCAGGAAAACAACGCACAAATCCGTACGCTGGAAGATGAAATGAAAGGCAGAGAGCGGCAGGATACCACAGAAGCCCAGACAAAACTGGATGCCCTGCAAAAGTGTATGGATGAGAATCGTGCCGCTGCTACCAGATTATACAGCCTCATGGAAAACAATAGAGAGGTAGCGCAAAAGGTAGAAGTACTTTACCAGAACCGCGAAGCCATGCTGAAAGAGAATACGGTGCTGCGTAATCTGGATAACACTGCAAACGGAAAACTAAGCGGCAAACATCTTAAATTCCAGACCTATATTCAGCGCCGCTACTTTAAACAGATCGTGGATAATGCCAATAAACGGCTCTATATTATGAGCGGCAGTCAGTTTATTCTGCAGTGCCGCGACACCGATGCGCTGGGAAGCCAGGGATTTGTGGGGCTGGATTTAGATGTGTACAGCATTGTAAATGATCAGACCCGCGATGTAAAAACCTTATCCGGCGGGGAATCGTTTATGGCAGCCCTTGCTCTGGCACTGGGCATGGCGGACATGATTCAGCATACCGCCAGCAGTGTGCACATCGATACCATGTTTATTGATGAAGGCTTTGGTTCCTTGAGTGAGGAGACCCGCAATCAGGCCATTGCGATTTTAAACGAGCTTTCCGGCGGCAAACGGCTGGTGGGTATTATTTCTCATGTAACCGAGCTGAAACAGCAGATTGACCGGAAACTCATTGTAACCAAAACAGAAAAAGGCAGCAAAGCCGTGTGGGAGGTATTATAATGACCAAAAAACGAGATGCCAATATGGACTATCTGAAAGTGCTGTCTATTATTATGATTGTGTTTTTTCATTATTTCTGGAATGCCGATTATAACTGGGCGGCGTTTAGCGCACCGCAGCAGGTTCTGATTGCAGCTGCGCATATGTTCGGGGAACTTGGCGTGGATTGCTTTGCCCTTGTGTCCGGATATTATCTCAGCACATCGAAAAAACCGTTTCGTGCGGAAAAACTGTGGAACCTCTGGAAACAGATTTTTATGTATTCGGTGTTATCGATGGTGGTAATCCATCTGTTTGTACACAGTTATAAACTGAGTGCCGGTACATTCGGCAAGCTGTTATTCCCGGTTACCAGCAAAGTATGGTGGTATGCAACGGCGTATGTGCTGCTGTATCTTTTTTCACCGTATATCAATAAGCTGCTGAATGCACTTTCTAAAGAGGAACATGCAAAATTAATCGGTTTGTCGCTGGTGCTTTTTGCGGTCATTCCAACCTTTGCAGCAGTGAAAAACGGAAATACCGAAAACTTTTTATACTATAACCGCTTTATCTGGCTGATTGTGCTGTATTTTATCGCGGGCTTTATTCGCCGGTATGGTCTGGATGTGCCTTTTGCAAAGCAGAACATCACCGCAGGATGGAAACCGTGGATGAAGATTCATGTTATCAGCTGGGCCGTACTCTTTGTATATATCATTATTGTCCGTCTGATTTGCGGAAGTGATATGATGGATGCCGCCATCTATTTCAGACGGCCAAACTCGATTTTAATGCTTGTTATGGCGATTTCGCTGTTTATGGTATTCAAGGAGTGCAGCTTAAACGGCGGAAAACTGATTCCGTTTTTATCAAGCTGTACTCTGGGTATCTATATGGCTCATGGCGGCCGAAGCGGGCAGTTCTGGTGGAATCGTATTTTTCACAACCCGGCCTATGAGGGAACCTGGATGGTATTTGCCGATGCCTTCTGTGCACTGGTTATTATCATGTGCACCGGTGTGGCCATTGAGTTTGTGCGCCAGAAGATTGAAAATTATCTGAAAACCAGAAAAATAAATCGGAAACAGGAAGAACTCTTAAAGCAGGAGACAGCCTCTGTACAGGCATAAAAATAAGCGCTTATCCGTAAACGGGTAAGCGCTGTTTTTATTATATGCGTTTTTTACAGCCTGTTCGAGTAAGAGGCTGATGCGTACGATAGAATTAACATTCTGTTTCGTCGGATTCCAGTTTTACACCGCCCTGCAGAAGAATATCCTGAATCGCTTCCTCGTCCGGGGTGATGTAAATGGTTTTCTGGTTTTCGTAGATAACATGGCCCGGTTTGGCGCCGTTTGGTTTATGCACATGACGTTTTAAAGTATAATCAACCGGTACCAGAGCGGACTGGCGGCCTTTGCTGAAATACGCGGCAATATGTGCAGCGAAATCCAAAACATCCTGCGAGAGTTCACGCTGTTCCTGATGGTTGCGGATAATCACATGAGAGCCGGGAATATCTTTGGCGTGGAACCACACATCGTTGTTGCGGGCCATTCGGGTTGTTACATAATCATTCTGCACGTTGTTTTTCCCTACCAGCAGTTCAATATCACCATAGTGGAGAACCAGAGGCTTGAATTCCGGTTCTTTTTTATTTTTCTTATTCTGCTTGGTGAGCCGTGCTTTCACGTATTCGGCAGTTTCCAGTTCCAGACGGATATCCTGCAGGTCGTTTGGAGTCTGGGCATTACGCAGACTGTTTTTGATGCTGTCCAGATAATTGAGTTCATCCTGCGTATGTTCTGCCTGAATCATGGACTGCTGAGCGCCCGCTTTGGCTTTGGCATATTTTTTAAAATATTTTTGTGCGTTTTCGTTTGGTGTCAGGTTTGCCTGCATCGGGATGGTAATCATCTGCTGGTTCGGGTCGTAGTAGTTTAATACTTCTGCGCTTTCCCCCTGCTTAATCTGGTAGAGGTTTGCGGTTAACAGCTCGCCCCAGATTTTAAAGTGTTCGGAATCCTCACCCTCCTGTACTTTATCCAGCTGCAATGCCAGTTTTTTCTCACAGCGTTCAATTTCCCGGTTGATAATGCGTTCTAAATCACCGGCACGCTGGCTAAAGAGGTTATCCTGTTCTTTGCGGCCGATAAACTGTTCTACAAGCTGACTCATAGATGGAAGTGTTTTTTGTGTATATGCCTCCAGCTGTTCTAACGGGAATGGTGCAAAGGCAATAGCCTTTTTGCCGTCTTCCACCAGAGTCGGCTGATAGGCTTTTTCGTTTAACAGATCGCGAAGCCATAACAGCTGCTGCCAGATGCGGTCGTAATCATACTGGCCTAAAAAATCTACACGGTCATCCGGGTTTAAACCGCTCCGCTGAATAATTTCTGCGGCAGTCTGCGGTCCAAAGCCGGCAATATGGTTTAACAGAATTTTTTTGAGGCTGGCGCTGGATGGCGCCTCCATAAAGAAACGAATAAGTTCGTCTTCTGTAAGCTCCATAAGAGAAATTTTATCCTGTGGAGGCGGCGCAATATAGGTAAGGCCGGGGAGTACCTGGCGGTACTGACTCATATCAAATCCCAGACGGCGGGCGCTGTCTAAAATCACATTGGTTTGCGGATTGATGAGAATCAGGTTGCTGTGTTTGCCCATAAATTCCCCGATTAAAATACGGGTGGCTTTTTCGCCCATTTCATCATAACCTTCACAGACGATTTCGATGACGCGTTCCCACTGGTTCTGACGGATTTCTAAAATTTTGCTGCCTTCCAGATGTTTGCGAAGCACCATGCAGAATAAGGGCGGCTGCATCGGGTTGGGCTTATTGCTGGATGCGAGACCGATACGGGCTGTCTGCGGGTTACAGGATAAAAGCAGTTTATCGTTACGGCCCGGCTGACGGACAGAGAGCACAATCGTGGTGGAATCCGGCTGCTGAATTTTATCGATGCGGGCGCCGGCTAACTGTTCGTGCAGCTCATCGGCCAGGGCGTGAATGGCAATACCATCAAGAGACATAAGAATGTACCTCCTCTGGAATAATCATCGCAAAGATGATATAATGAATTTGCAAGTAATTATATCATAAATGGAAAAGGAAAGAAATTGCTTTCTGTTGAAATTAACGGCAGGCAAATGAAACTTGCAGAAAATAATTCGAAATCAGGTAACAAAACATATATAAAAGGAGTGGCACACATGTCGGTAGTAATTGATAACAGCAACGGGAATTTTTTGAGTCAGGTAGATCTGCTGCGTGAGCTGATTGATGCAGAGGGCGACGCCGAATTAAACGAATGGCGCTATCTGTTTGTTATTCATAAATTTGGTCTGGAGGAAATCGTAACCAAGTTAAATATTCTGAATGAGGAATACGATTTTCTGCATGCGTCCAACCCGATTGAACATATTGAAACACGCATCAAAAATCCAAAGAAAACGGTAGAAAAACTTATTCGTCAGGGGTATCCGGTTTCCGCACAGAGCGCTCGTGAAAACCTGCATGACATTGGCGGTATTCGTGTCGTATGTTCCTTTGTGGAAGATGTTTATGAAATTTATGAAAAACTGGCCGGTCAGTCGGATCTGACTATCAAAGAGGTAAAAGACTACATCAAATACCCGAAAGATAACGGTTACCGCAGTCTGCACCTGTTAATTGAAGTGCCGGTATATTTAACCGATAAAGTAGAAAATGTAACCATTGAAAGACGGTGAGGGTTTGTGACGCGCCTGTAATTGCAAGGATGCTGTTGACAGCAATGTGTTGGGGAGTAGTGTCTGTGGCAGTGATTACAGTTTGCGCGTAGGGTGCGATGGTGCCGTCCAGCGCAAATGCTGCCCCGATTGCGGTGCCGCTTGTATCGGTCAGCGCTGCATCGGCGGTGAAGGTTGCCAGATAGACTCCGTCTTCGAGCACCAGACCTGTGGTGCCCAACTGGGAGATAGAGCCATCGGGGGCATTGATTTGCATTGTTTCAAAGTCC
>JAFOFM010000172.1 GCA_017387265.1 Peptococcaceae bacterium
ACGGCTTTTATGCCATCAGCTCCGCATCGCAGAAACACTTTTTAACATCCCTTGACAGTGCCGGGTTTGGCTGGGCAAGGCTTGCTCTGCAGGATGGGCAGGTATTCGTTAACACAACCGCATCGGGGCAGAATGAATACCGGATTCCAAACGGGTTCACCGAACCGGTACAAACCGTGCGCCAGTCCGGCGGCAAAGCGCTGCTTTCTGTTTATGCCGATAACCTGGACGGCTCTCTGGCTCAGATTTTATCCAGCGCAGAACTTCGCAGCGAAGCGGTTCAGCAGATTGCAAAAACAGCGGCTTATGCAGAGAAAAACGGAGAAAACACCAGCTTTCATGGTGTTGTGATTGACTTTGAAGCACTGCGTTCCAGTCAGAAAGCGAACTTCACATTATTTTTACAGGAACTGCGCAGCGCTATGGGCGCAAGACCGATTTATGTAGCGGTGCATCCGGTTATGCAGGGTTCGGCTCATTATGACGGCTATGATTATGCATCCATCGGCCGTATTGCAGACCGTGTTATTTTAATGGCTTACGATTACGACCCGGCTTCCCTCACCGATACCGAAATGGCGCAGGGTTACACCATGACACCGATGGCACCGCTCAATCAGGTTTATATTGCCATCAATGCATGTTTAGACGGCGGTATCCCGGCGAATAAACTGCTGCTTGGCTTATCCATGGATACCGTACAGTGGAAGCTGCAGAACGGTGCTGTAATCAATAAAACCCCGTATCACCCGGCTTATGATGCGGTAAGCAGCCGTTTAGCCACCGGATGCCAGATCAGTTATCCAAACTACAGCTATGTGCCATATGCCAGCTATACCAATGCGCAGGATAATACACAGAATATCCTGTGGTACGAAGACGAACGCTCCATTGCTGCCAAAGCCGAGCTGGCCCGTTTAATGGGAATTCGCGGCTTATCCCTGTGGCGTCTTGGAACGATTCCGGTCGATAGTGCAAACGGACTTAATATCTGGAATGCTGCAGACCAGGCCGTAAAATAACTGCATAGCGGAAAATATGCAAATATACGCAAAACAAAAAGCTCTGTCAGATTACCTGACAGAGCTTTTCTCATATAAGCAGCAGCTTATTATTTTTCTTCTTTTTCTTTTACATCCAGTTTGATGTGCAGTTCACGCAGCTGTGCATCGGCTACTGGAGATGGAGCTTCCATCATAACATCCATTGCACTCTGTGTTTTTGGGAATGGAATTACGTCACGGATGGTGTCGCGTTTTGCCATCAGCATTAACAGACGGTCAACACCGAATGCTAAACCGCCGTGTGGAGGAGCACCATACTGGAACGCATTCAGCAGACCGCTGAACTGTTCGGTGTATTCTTCTGGAGCCATGTTCAGCAGTTTGAACATTTTTTCCTGCAGTTCTGCATCGTGAATACGGATAGAACCGCCGCCAACTTCAACGCCGTTTAATACCATGTCGTATGCACGTGCTCTTACTTTACCGGCATCGGTTTCCATTAAAGGAACGTCTTCCATCATTGGGCAGGTGAATGGGTGGTGCATTGCATAGAAACGTTCGGTTTCTTCATCCCATTCTAACAGAGGGAATTCGGTTACCCACAGGAAGCTCAGTTCATCTTCGTCGATTAAATCGAAGCGTTTGCCCAGTTCCAGACGCAGGTGGCCCAGAGCATCGCAGGTGGTTTTAAAGGTATCTGCTACGCAGAAGATGATGTCGCCTGGTTCTGCACCAACACGATCGAAGATCGCTTTTACTTCTTCTTCGCTTAAGAATTTCAGCAGAGGAGATTTTACTTCGTTTTCATCGCTGATGCTGAAGTATGCCAGACCTTTTGCACCGTAAATGGATACATATTTGGTCAGAGCATCGATATCACGACGGGACAGTTTGTGTACGCCGCCTTTTGCATTGATTGCTTTTACAACGCCGCCGTTTGCAACAGCCTGGTCAAATACTTTGAAGCCGCAGCCTTTTGCGATATCGCACAGGTCTACCATTTCCAGACCAAAGCGCAGGTCCGGTTTATCGGAACCGTATTTGTTCATTGCTTCATCCCATGTCATTCTGCGGAATGGAGTTGGAATATCACGGTCTAATGCTACTTTGAAGATGTGTTTGATTAAACCTTCGTTTAATGTCATGATGTCATCTTCATCCACGAAGGATAATTCCATATCCAGCTGGGTAAATTCAGGCTGACGGTCTGCACGCAGGTCTTCGTCACGGAAGCAGCGGGCAATCTGGAAATATCTTTCCATACCTGCTACCATTAACAGCTGTTTGAACTGCTGAGGAGACTGAGGCAGAGCGAAGAATTCGCCTTCATGCACACGGCTTGGCACTAAGTAGTCACGAGCGCCTTCCGGTGTGCTTTTCTGCAGGATTGGTGTTTCGATTTCCAGGAAACCGTGTTCGTCCATGTAGTCACGCATTGCTTTAACAACTCTGTGACGCAGCATGATGTTGTTTTTCATGGATGGACGACGCAGGTCTAAATAACGATATTTTAAGCGGATGTTTTCATCTACATCTACATCATCAGTCAGATAGAATGGAGGTGTTTTTGCTTTGTTCAGGATTACTAATTCGGTAGCAACCACGTCGATATCACCGGTAGCCAGTTTTTCGTTGGTCATACCTTCCGGACGCAGACGAACAGTACCTTTTACAGCCAGTACATATTCACTTCTTACGGAGTCTGCAGCTGCGAATACTTCTTCGCTGCAGGTTTCAGGGCTTGCAGTTACCTGTGCAATCCCGGAGCGGTCACGCAGGTCAATAAAGATAACCCCGCCGTGGTCTCTACGTTTCTGAGCCCAGCCTGTCAGGATTACTTCCTGGCCAACATGCTCTTTTCTTAAATCGTTACAGTTGTGTGTACGTTTTAACATTTATTTCAATCTCCCTTCTAAATCCTCTACTAACTGGGATAATGCCACTTCGTGCTGTTCGCCGGTGGCCATTTCACGAACAACAGCAATGCCTTTTTCCAGCTCACTGTCGCCGATAATAACGGTGTATGCCACCTGGAAACGGTCTGCTGCTTTCATCTGTGCTTTCAGACTTTTGCCCAGGTAATCTTTTTCGGTGTAGATGCCTTTGCCGCGCAGAGCCTGTGTCAGAACAAAAGCCTCTTTCTGTGCCGCTTCACCCAGCGGAGCAATATAAACTTCCGGATGCTTGCTTACAGGCAGCTCGATGCCCTGCTCTTTTAAAGTGAGCAGTAAGCGTTCCATACCCATCGCATAGCCGATACCAGGCATATCATCGCCGCCGAACTGTTCTACCATGCCATTATAGCGGCCGCCGCCGCACAGCGCATTCTGTGCAGAACCAACGCTGTTGATAACAACTTCGAAAGCAGTACGAACGTAGTAGTCCAGCCCGCGTACCAGATTGGTATCGATTTCATAGCTGATGCCTACCGCATCCAGATATTCTAACAGTTTATTAAAATGTGTGCTGCAGTTATCGCATGCCGCTTCAATGGTGGTTGGAGCGCCTTTGCACACTTCTTTGCAGCCGTCTTCTTTACAGTCCAGAATACGCAGCGGGTTGCGTTCTAAACGATCCCGGCAGGTATCGCACAGTTTGTCCTCATACTGACGGAAGTAGGTTTTCAGCTCTTCCATATGTTTTGGACGGCAGTCTGCACAGCCTACTGTATTGATTTTTACGCTTAAGCCGGTTAAGCCCAGACGTCTGAAAATTTCAACGGCCAGGGTGATAACCTCAGCGTCGATACCGGCATGGTCAGCCCCGAATACTTCGATACCGAACTGATTAAACTGGCGGTAACGGCCCGCCTGCGGTTTATCGTAGCGGAACATCGGCCCCATGTAATACAGCTTGGTCGGCTGAGGGTCGGCATATAATTTATTTTCCAGAAATGCGCGTACAGTGCCTGCAGTGCCTTCCGGACGCAGAGTCATATGACGGAACCCTTTATCTTCGAAAGAATACATTTCTTTTTCCACGATGTCACTGGTTTCGCCTACACTGCGCAGATATACTTCTGTATGTTCAAAAATCGGCAGACGGATTTCTTTATAGCCGTATTCAGCACAAACCTGACGGCACAGCTGCTCGATATATTGCCATTTTTCACTTTCACCAGGGAGAAAATCATTAGTCCCCGTTGGTCTTGTGGTCAGCATATTCTCAATCCTTTCGGTTTACAATCCTATCTTATCAATTTTAGTAAAACAGCGCTGTTTTGTCAACAATTCAGCATTATTTTTACATTAAATTCTAATTATTTTCTGGATACCCGGTCTTTTTTCACATAACATAACGGACATACCCGGAATAACAGACCTGTTATCCCGCCGGTTTATTCAAACAGCGGCGCCACAATCCGCTTATATTCGCTGATTTTTTCTGCTTTGCGGATTTTTTTGGTGTAACTCTCCTCCGGATCCAGCAGCGGAAGCATATGAACCCAGAGTTCTTTCATTTTGAACAGTACAGGACGATCCCCCGAAAAGGCCTCGGTATACGCTTCCAGAATTTCATCATGAAAGAGCTTTAATGTTTTTTTACCGGCAGGGGCATTGCCCTTCATCTCATCCACAATACCGGGATTGCGCAGAATTCCGCGCCCCAGCATAACAGCATCAATCTGCGGGAAGGCTGCGCAGAACTTTTTGTAATCCTCCACAGTAAATAAATCCCCGTTGTAGCATAGCTTGTGTTTACTTTCTTCCACCGCTTTGCCAAAAGCATTCCAGTTCGGTGTGTTATTATAATAATCCTCCCTTACACGGGGATGAACAATCAGCTCTTTTACCGGAAACTGATTGTATAAATCCAGAAGATCGTCAAACTCCTCCGGTGACTCCATACCGATTCGGGTTTTCAGGGAAATGCCGATGTTTACCTCGCGAAAAATATCCTCCAGAAAATGCTCCAGATAGGCATGATCCGCCAGAAGCCCCGCCCCTTTGCGTTTGGTTACAACCGTAGCCGAAGGGCAGCCCAGATTCAGATTTACCTCATCATAGCCGAGCTGCTCCATATCTTTGGCAGTGCGGATAAAATACTCCGCCTGGCTGGTTAAAATCTGCGGCACAACACGCATACCTTGATTGTGCTCAGGCTTTACATCGTTTTTTTCGCGGGAGCTGAACCCGTGATTTTTATTCGGTGCCAGAAACGGCGTATAATAACAGTCAATGTTATGAAAATATTTGTGATATACATTCCGGTAGATATAACCGGTAACGCCCT
>JAFOFM010000016.1 GCA_017387265.1 Peptococcaceae bacterium
AGGTATAAGTGCGGTGAAGCCCATAAGTGCGCCTATCATAGGTGCATAGGGAATCTGCAGGATGAACATACCGAGCATACAAAGTACGCCGAGGATTACGGCCTCTGTACACTGACCGACGAAATGAGCAGATACAAAGAAATCTCTTTCTATTTTGGAATGCTTGTGGTATAGTAATAAAACGAACTATATCTAGTGAGATTTCTTTTGATATAGTGGCAAATAATACTATATATAGTTTGCGTAATAAGAGAGTTAGTTTGCAGCAGATTGGCTGTTTGTACGGATAGAGGGAGGAACGTGCGTATGGAAGGGTATTACGTAATTAAAAAGGATGGTACCAGAGAAGCATTTGATGTTTCCAAGGTAACAAAAGCGGTAAATAAGTCGGCATATCGTGCTATGGTAGAATTTACGGAGTCGGATTTAAACTTTATATCGGGCTTTGTAGAAGCAAAAGTGCGTTCCAGAACAACAAAAGAAGTTCCAATCAGTGAAATGCATAATATCGTAGAAAGTGCACTGGACAATACTAATCCTTTGGTTGCAAAAAGTTATCGCGATTACCGCAATTATAAGCAGGATTTCGTTCATATGCTGGACGAAGTGTATAAAAAAAGTCAGTCGATTATGTATATTGGTGATAAAGAAAACAGCAATACTGACAGTGCGCTGGTTTCTACCAAACGAAGTCTTATTTTTAATCAGCTGAACAAGGAACTCTATCAGAAGTTTTTTCTGACAACAGAAGAATTGCAGGCTTGCCGGGAAGGTTATATTTATATTCATGATATGTCTGCTCGTCGCGATACTATGAACTGCTGTCTGTTTGATGTGCAGAATGTATTAAAAGGCGGCTTTGAAATGGGCAATCTCTGGTATAACGAACCAAAGAGTCTGAATGTTGCTTTTGACGTTATTGGCGATATTGTATTGAGTGCAGCAAGCCAGCAGTATGGCGGCTTCACCATTCCAAGCGTGGATCTGATTCTGGAACCATATGCAGAACTTTCTTACGGGAAAGATGTTGCAAAATATCTGGAACTGGGTTTAAGTCAGGAACGGGCGGAACAGGAAGCCTTAAAAAATATTGAGTACGAATTCCGTCAGGGTTTCCAGGGCTGGGAGTATAAATTTAATACCGTTGGTTCCAGCCGCGGTGATTATCCGTTTATTACAGTGACCACCGGTACCGGGACAGGCCGTTTTGCCAAAATGGCCTCGATTACGATGTTTGAAGTGCGTCGTGGCGGCCAGGGGAAAGCCGGATTCAAAAAACCGGTTCTGTTCCCGAAAATCGTATTCCTGTACGATAAAGAACTGCACGGACCGGGAAAATGCTGTGAAGATGTATTTGAAGCCGGGATTTTATGTTCCAGCAAAACCATGTATCCGGACTGGCTGAGTCTGACCGGCGAAGGTTACGTAGCCGGCATTTATAAAAAATACGGGAAAGTCATCAGCCCGATGGGCTGTCGCGCCTTCCTGTCTCCGTGGTATGAGAGAGGCGGTATTCATCCGGCCGATGATGAGGACCAGCCGGTTTTTGTAGGCCGTTTTAATGTTGGTGCGATTAGTCTGCATTTACCAATGATTCTTGCAAAATCCCGTCAGGAAAGTCGCGATTTTTATGAGGTTCTGGATTATTATCTGAATCTGATCCGTAAACTGCATATTCGCACTTACGATTATCTGGGCGAAATGCGTGCGTCGACCAATCCGCTGGCATATTGCGAAGGCGGTTTTTATGGCGGCCATTTGAATATTCAGGACAAGATCAAACCTCTTTTGAAAACAGCAACTGCATCCTTTGGCATTACAGCTCTGAATGAACTGCAGCAGCTTTATAATAAAAAATCTCTGGTAGAAGACGGCGCATTTGCACTGGAAGTACTGGAGTATATCAATAAGAAAATTAACGAATTTAAAGAAGAAGACGGCAATCTGTATGCGATTTACGGCACACCGGCCGAATCTTTAACCGGGCTGCAGGTGCAGCAGTTCCGTGCTAAATTCGGGATTATTGAAAATGTTTCCGATCATGCTTATGTGAGCAATAGTTTCCATTGCCATGTATCCGAAGAAATTACACCGATTGAAAAACAGAATCTGGAATTCCGATTCTGGGAGCTGTGCAACGGCGGCAAAATTCAGTATGTAAAATATCCGATTGATTACAATATGGAGGCGCTGAAAACACTGGTGCGCCGAGCAATGGATATGGGCTTTTACGAAGGCGTAAACCTGTCTCTGGCTTATTGTGACGACTGCGGTCATCAGGAACTGGAGATGGATGTATGTCCGAAATGCGGAAGCCGGAATCTGACGAAAATTGAACGTATGAACGGCTATCTGTCCTATTCTCGCGTAAAAGGCGATACACGTCTGAACGATGCAAAAATGGTGGAAATTTCAGAAAGGAAGAGTATGTAATGCGATATCATAACATTACCCATGATGATATGCTGAATGGTGACGGACTTCGGGTAGTGCTCTGGGTGGCAGGAT
>JAFOFM010000173.1 GCA_017387265.1 Peptococcaceae bacterium
GCGCATCTGTCAATTATTTCATCTATCAAAAGCTGCTTCAAAAAGGAAAAATGAAGTACGGCAACGACATCCTCAGACTCGCAAGGGAAATCAGCGAGGAATAACCTCGGAGACAGCGTATGGAAAAAAAGACAAGCAAATATTACGAAACAGCGCGGCTGATGGACGAAGCTCTGCTTGTTTTGTTGGAGAAAAAAGACTTTGCCTTTATCACCATTAAGGAGATTTGTGCAAAGGCAGGCGTTAACCGCTCAACCTTTTATCTGCACTACGAGAACACAAACGATCTGCTTGCCGAAACAATATCGATGATTGGAGAGTACTTCTCGCGGCAGAAAATATCCCTCAGGCCGTTCTTCATTAAAAGTTGTCACATCAATAAATGTTTCATGCAGAAACGCCTGACCTTTTTCCCAATCAAAAGATTCCATCAGTTTATCTGCATCCTGATACTGCCACACGCTGTAATCTTCTCCATCACCAAACCAGCCCTGTGTATTATACCGATACAGCTTTGCAGCTCCATTCGTCGGAATCTCAACGTCAAAATTAGATTGTGTACTGCTCATATCCGGATGAGGAAACAGCATTGTGCCACCGGCAATAAACAGAAGCACTGCGAAACACCCTGCCAGAAAAATTTTGAACCATTTTGTATCTTTCCACCATTCTTCTTCAATAAATGCCATAACCGTCCACCTCTAAAACTCTTCGTTATGAATTTTACTGTACTGTAACTCTTCCAGCATTCTCCCCGGTTTTTCCTCATCAGGAACACCTAATGCCAGAATAGCCAGCACTTCATATTGTTCCGGAATATGCAGCAGTTCTTTTACAAAATCGTTACTGGTTTGCTCCTCGCCCTGTGCCATACGGTTTCGAATCTGAATCCAGCAGGAGCCTAAGCCCAATGTTTCTGCCTCCAGCTGCATAATGGTCATAGCGATACTGCAGTCCTCCACCCATACATCGGTTAAAGACGCATCGCCTAATACTACAATAGCAGCCGGTGTATCCGGTAAAAAGGCCTGTTTTGGATGACGGCACTTGCCAAGTTCCTGTAAAACTTCTTTATTCTGCACCACAATAAATTCCCACGGGTTTCTACCCCGGGAAGACGGCGATAACAAAGCTGCCTGCATAATTTTTCTGAGACTTTCCTCACTTACAGTCTCTGGTTTATATTTACGAATACTTCTGCGTTTCATTAATAACTCTAACATGCAAACCACTCCCATTCAGTCATTCTGTTTCCATTATACCGCAGACCAATAGAAAAAAGCCACTGTTTCTGAAAAATCAGAACAGCGGCTTGCTTTTTATATTCTACTGCAGTTTTAAGGTTGCGGCGGTAGATGCCTGTACCTGTTTTAAGAGATCTGGATTTTTTTCCAGAGAAATACCGTAGGTTGGAATCATTTCTTTGATTCTGCCATCCCACTGAGGGAATTCCTGCGGGAAGCATCTTTCTAATAATTTCAGCATTACATCTACAGCTACCGATGCCCCTGGAGAAGCACCTAACAGCGCTGCAATGCTGCCATCAGCTGCACATACTACCTCGGTACCAAACTGCAGAATGCCTTTTGGTTTAATAACCTGTACACGCTGCCCTGCCACAATTAAATCCCAGTCTTCCAGTTTTGCATTTGGAACAAAGTTCTGTAAATCTTTCAGACGCGCTTCGTCATTTAACATGAGCTGTCCAACCAGATATTTTACCAGACCCAGTTCTTTTAAGCCGCACAGCAGCATAGTTGCCAGATTATGCGGTTTTACAGACAGAGGCAGATCCAGGAAGGAGCCGGTTTTCAGGAATTTTGGAGAGAAGCCTGCAAACGGTCCGAATAATAAGGATTCTTCGCCATCAATATAACGGGTATCCAGATGCGGAACCGACATCGGAGGTGCCCCTACTTTTGCTTTACTATATACTTTGGCATGATGTTCTTTTACTACTTCCGGATTTTTGCATACCATAAACAGACCGCTGATTGGGAACCCGCCAATACCTTTGCCTTCACTGATACCGGATTTCTGTAACAGAGGCAGGCTGCCGCCGCCGGCACCTAAAAATACAAAGCGTGCAGTTACAGTTTCGGTATGATGACCGCTGCGGATTTTTACATCCCACTGACCATCGCTATTACGGCTTACATCTTTTACGGTTGTATTGTAATGAACGGTTACGCCTTTTTTGCTTAAATTATCGATTAATTTTGCAGTTAATGCGCCAAAGTTTACGTCGGTACCGTTTTCGATGCGGGTTGCTGCCATTGGATCATTGCCGGTACGGCCTTCCATCATCAGTGGAACCCATTCTTTTAATTTTGCAGCATCTTCCGTATATTCCATACCTTCAAATAATGGATTTTCCGATAAAATCGCATAGCGTTTGCGCAGGAAGTCTACATTCTTTTTGCCTTCAATAAAGCTCATGTGCGGAATCGGCATAATGAAATCCTGCGGATTGTCAATCTGACCGCTGTTTACCAGATAAGACCAGAACTGACGGCTTACCTGGAACTGTTCATTAATTTTGATTGCTTTGGAAACATCCATTGTGCCATCGGATTTTTCTACCGAGTAGTTCAGCTCACATAAAGCGGAGTGACCAGTACCGGCATTGTTCCATGGGTCAGTACTTTCCATCCCGGCAGCGCCCAGTTTTTCTACAATTACAATATTCCATTCCGGTTCCAGTTCTTTAATCAGAGTACCTAATGTAGCACTCATAACCCCGGCACCAACTAATACAACATCTGCTTTTTTCTGTTTTGCCATAAGTCACCATTCTCTCTGAAAATATTAAATGTAAACTGCTAATTATTCTTACGGGCGGGACAACCCCGCCCCTACATTTTATTAATCCTGTCTGTAAGTTTTAATACCCAGTTCGTACAGATTATTCCCCTCACTGTCAATCGCTACAATGCAAGGCAGATCCTCCACCTCTAAACGGCGGATGGCTTCTGTACCAAGGTCATCATAGGCAATTACTTCTGCTTTTTTTACCGAGTGAGAAATCGAAACACCAGTACCGCCGATAGCAGCTAAATACACAGCACCGCATTCCACCATGGCATCAATAACGCCCTGATTGCGAGGTCCTTTGCCCAGCATACCTTTTAAGCCGGCTTCACGCATTAATACCGGCGCATAGCTATCCATGCGGCCACTGGTAGTCGGCCCGCAGGAACCGATTGGCTGGCCTGGTTTTGCAGGCGCAGGCCCTACATAATAAATCAGCTGATTGTGTAAATCAACCGGCAGTTCACCACCGGCCGCCATAGTCTCTACCATACGCTTATGGCCTTTATCACGAGCTGTATAAATCACGCCGGATAATGCAACGCTGTCGCCGGCTTTTAAATTTTTAATGGCTTCCTCCGTCAGAGGTGTGGTCAGTTTTTTTACTTCGCTCATTTCACACAGCCTCCTTATAATACAATTTCTTTATGGCGTGCGGCATGGCAGTTAATATTTACCGCCACAGGCAGCATCGCGATATGAGTCGGGAATTGCTCAATATGCACCGCAAGCGCAGTTACTCTGCCGCCTAAACCCTGCGGCCCGATACCGGTTTTATTGATTTCTTCCAGCAGTTCTGCTTCAAGTTTTGCATACCGTTCATCTGCATTACGGGAACCAATCTCTCTGGTTAATGCTTTTTTAGCCAGCATTGGTGCTTTTTCCATAGTACCGCCAACCCCAATACCAACCACAATCGGAGGGCACGGATTGCCGCCGGCATTACGCACGGTATCCAGAATAAACTTTTTAGCCCCTTCCAGACCATCCGCCGGTTTCAGCATTTTCACTGCACCCATATTTTCACTGCCGGCACCTTTTGGCACTACCATAATACGCAGAGCATCACCTGGTACGATTTCTGTATGAATCACAGCCGGTGTATTATCACCGGTATTGTTTCGTTCAAATAACGGTTCTGAAACAACCGATTTACGAAGATATCCGTCTGCATAGCCCTGTCGTACCCCTTCATTTACCGCATCATACAGGCTGCCTTCCGTAACATGCACATCCTGTCCCACTTCCAGATAAATAACGGCTATACCGGTATCCTGACACATCGCCTGGCTGTTTTCACGAGCCATTCTGCAGTTAGAAAGAATCTGTTCCAGACAGTACTGCCCAAA
>JAFOFM010000174.1 GCA_017387265.1 Peptococcaceae bacterium
TGGCAATATCGTCAAGATTTTATCATGATTTAAAGTATGGCATTTCTATGATGTCGTTGGTTCAGTTTCTGTTTTTGCTGAAACTGTTGTCCGATAATGAAAAACTGATTCTGATTCATCAGTTAGAGGCGCTGATAGAGTCTGAATCGTATAGGGAATTTTTAGATAAAATCGATTTTATTTGAGTAAGAAAATATGTACCCCCGTTTAAGCAGAAGATGGTTCTGGTTTGAACGGGTTTTTATTTGCAAAAATTTTTTCAAAAGCGGAAGTATACATCGTCGAAGCCGGTTTCACAATGCGGTAGAATTTACCTGTCAGTACTATTACATCAGAAACAGGGGGGCATTTATTATGCACAACTACACTTTAATTTTTCGGCCGCATCTGATCAAACTTTCGGAAGACTGCCGGGAAAAGAATCACTATACACAGGAGCGAATGGCGGAATCGCTGCACATTTCAGCGAGAGCCTATAATAACGTAAAACGGGACAGACAGTCGTTATCGGCATCCACGTTAATTTTTCTTCTGCTGATGCTGAGCGAAGAAGAAGTACTTGCCTTTTTACAGGACATGCGTAATCTGGTGGAACAGGAGCCTACAGAGAACGATATGCTTTATGAAGATGTTCTGGAAATCGGATAGGGGCCATCAGAAAAATCTCTTTCGGGAAAAACCGGAAGAGATTTTTTTGTCTGCGCTGCCGGAAATTTTCCAATTAAATCCGCACCAGCAGGCGGTTCTGTATTGCGCCGGAACGAAAAAAAGTTTATAATAAAAGCAGTATGAAATCTTGGAAGGATGCGATACAACATGGCAAAAAAAACAATGCAGGACGTTGAATTAACAGGGAAACGCGTATTAATTCGTGTAGACTTCAACGTGCCAAGAAGTAAAACAACTGGTGAAATTACCAATGATGTTAGAATTCAGGCTGGTGTTCCAACCATTAAATATCTGGTAGAACAGGGCGCGAAAGTAATTATCATGACCCATATGGGCCGTCCAAAAGGCGAAGTAAAAGAAGAACTGCGCCTGGATCGCGTGGCAGAACGTTTAGCAGAGTTAATCGGTCAGCCGGTTAAAAAACTGAACGAAGTAGTAGGTCCTGAAGTAGAAGCAGCTGTAGCAGCTATGCAGAACGGCGATGTAATCATGCTGGAAAACGTTCGTTTCCTGCCTGGTGAAACCGATAACGATATGGAACTGGCAAAACAGCTGGCTGCTCTGGGTGATGTATATGTAAACGATGCATTCGGTACAGCACACCGTGCACATTGCTCCACAGAAGGCGTTGGCCGTATTCTGCCTGGCGTAATGGGCTTCTTAATGGATAAAGAAATTTCTGTACTGGGTAAAGCATTAAGCGAAGCGGAACATCCATTTGTGGCTATCGTTGGCGGTTCTAAAATCTCCGATAAAATCGGTGTTGTACAGAACCTGCTGGAAAAAGTAGACTGCCTGATGATTGGCGGCGGTATGGCAAATACCTTCTTAAAAGCAAAAGGTTACGAAATGGGTACTTCTTTAGTGGAAGACGATAAAACCGCTCTGGCTCTGGAAATTATGCAGCATGCAGAAGCAATGGGCAAAAAACTGTTAATTCCAGTGGACTTAACAGTAGCAGCGGCTATCGAACAGCCTGAAACAGCAAAGACCGTTGGCGTAGATGCTGTACCAGCTGATAAAATGGCTCTGGATATCGGGCCTGAAACTGTAAAACTGTATCAGCAGGCTGTTAGCGATGCAAAAACCGTTATCTGGAACGGGCCAATGGGCGTATTTGAAGTAGATGCGTTTGCTGTTGGGACTGCGTCTGTAGCACAGGCTGTAGCTAATTCCGGCGCTTACTCTATCGTAGGCGGCGGCGACTCCGTAGCATCTATCGAAAAAGCCGGCTTAAATGATAAAATTGATCATATCTCTACCGGCGGCGGTGCTTCTCTGGAATTCCTGGAAGGCAAAAAACTGCCAGGTATCGAAATTTTACAGGATAAATAAAAAATCAGGATAGGGGAGTAGTCGTTTTGCGGAAACCCATTATCATAGCAAACTGGAAAATGTATAAAACGCGGGCAGAGGCTTCGGCCTTCTGCCGTGCGTTTCTGCCGCTGATTAACGGGCAGGATCAGGTGGATGCCGTTATCTGCGCACCGTTTACCCAGCTGGATGTGCTGGCAAATGAGCTGGCCGGCAGTAATGTAGGGTTTGGTGCTCAGAACTTCTATCCGGTGGCGGAAGGTGCCTTTACCGGGGAAGTAAGTCTGCCGATGCTGCAGGAAATTGGTGTGCAGTATGTAATTATCGGTCATTCGGAACGGAGAGAAATCTTCCGTGAAGATGATGCGCTGATTCAGCAGAAAGTACAGGCTGCCTATGCTGCCGGTGTACAGCCGATTTTATGTGTAGGTGAGCATCTGGAACAGCGTGAAAGCGGTGTAACTGTGAGCGTTTGCAGCACACAGATGCTGTCTGCATTAGAAGGGCTCACAGAAGATCAGCTGAAAACTCTGATTGTGGCGTATGAACCAATCTGGGCAATCGGTACCGGTAAAACAGCTACCGCAGCAGATACGGAAGAAGTAATCGGTGCTCTGCGTCAGAGTATTGCAGAAAAATACGGTCAGGAAGTTGCAGAGTGCGTACGGTTTCAGTACGGCGGCAGCGTAAAACCGGAAAATATTGCAGAACTGATGGCGCAGCCGGATATCGATGGTGCACTGGTTGGCGGTGCAAGCCTCAAACCGGAAAGCTTCAGTCAGCTGATTCTGTATAAGTAAGAACATTAGGGGGTTCTGTTGTGAATAAACAACTGCCTGTTGTGCTGATGATTCTGGATGGCTGGGGCATCAGCGAACATAAAGAGGGCAATGCTATTGCCCAGAGTAATACCGAAAATATGGACAGATTACTGGCGCAGTATGGTCACAGCCAGCTGTTCTGTTCCGGCGAATATGTAGGTCTGCCGGAAGGGCAGCAGGGGAACTCGGAAGTAGGACATCTGAACCTGGGTGCCGGCCGTGTTGTGTATCAGGAACTGACCAGAATCAATAAAGCAGTACGTGAGCATACTCTGCAGGATAATCCGGCATTTCAGAACGTTATGGCGCACTGTATGGAACAGAATAAAGCGCTGCATCTGATGGGTCTGGTATCTCCGGGCGGTGTACACAGCCACAGCAGTCATCTGTATGGTCTTCTGGAAATGGCGGCTGCAAAAGGCTTAAAAGAAGTATACGTGCACTGCTTCCTGGATGGTCGTGATGTAGGGCCATCTACCGGGTTGGGTTTTGTAGAGGAGCTGGAAGATAAACTGCAGCAGATTGGCGTGGGTAGAATTGCTACTGTGTCCGGTCGCTACTATGCGATGGATCGCGATAATCGCTGGGAACGTGTAGAAAAAGCTTACCGTGCTATGACAGCCGGTGCCGGTGAAACCGCTGCCAGTGCAGTTGAGGCGGTACAGCAGTCTTATGACAAAGGGGAAACCGATGAGTTTGTTCTGCCGACCGTTGTACAGGCTGACGGGAAACCGGTAGCTGTTATTCAGGCTGGTGACGGCGTTATCTTCTTTAACTTCAGAGGCGACCGTGCTCGCGAAATCAGTAAAGCATTTGTAAATAGAGAATTTGATGGATTCAGCCGTGAATATCTGGGTGTTCAGTATGTTGCTATGACACAGTATGAAGAAGGTCTGGATATGACTGTGGCATTCCCGCCGCAGGATTTACAGAATACACTGGGTCAGGTGCTGGCAGATAATCAGGTGAAACAGTTCCGTGTAGCAGAAACTGAAAAATATGCTCATGTAACATTCTTCTTTAACGGCGGCGTGGAAGAGCCAAATCCGCTGGAAGACCGCCTGCTGGTTCCGTCTCCAAAAGTGGCAACTTATGATCTGCAGCCGGAAATGAGCGCCATTGAAGTAAAAGATAAACTGATTGAAGCCATCAAAGGCGGCGAATATCCGTTTATTTTAGTAAACTTTGCAAATACAGATATGGTTGGCCATACAGGTATTCCGGAAGCTGCACAGAAAGCTGTAGAAACTGTTGATAAATGTGTCGGCGAAGTTGCCGATGCTGTAAAAAATGCCGGCGGTGTACTGTTAATTACAGCAGACCACGGCAATGCAGAACAGATGGTAGACCCTGTGAAAGGGACTCCGCACACAGCACATACAGCGAATCCGGTACCGTTTGTTGTAATGTCCGCAGAACCATATACTGTGAAAGACGGTTCTTTGCAGGATGTGGCACCGACTGTATTAAAATTATTAGGGATTGACAAACCGGCTGATATGACCGGTGAAAGTTTAATATAAAAATCTTAGGAGGTTATTCCAATGAGCATGATTACTGATGTATATGCAAGAGAAATTTTAGATTCCCGCGGCAACCCAACTGTAGAAGTTGATGTTTACCTGGAAGACGGCGCATTTGGTCGCGCTGCTGTGCCATCCGGCGCTTCCACCGGTGCTTTCGAAGCAGTGGAGCTGCGTGACGGTGATAAAGGCCGTTACCTGGGCAAAGGGACTTTAAATGCAGTAGATAACGTAAACACTCTGATTGCTCCAGCGTTAATCGGTCTGGATGCAATGGATCAGAGCGGTATCGACCGTTTCCTGATTGAACTGGACGGCACAGACAACAAAGGCAAACTGGGTGCAAACGCAATTCTGGGTGTATCTATGGCTGTTGCAAAAGCAGCTGCTGATTCCGCAGGTCTGCCACTGTACCGTTACATCGGCGGTGCTAACGCAAAAGTTCTGCCATCCCCAATGATGAACATCTTAAACGGCGGGAAACACGCTGACAACAACGTAGATATTCAGGAATTCATGGTAATGCCTTTAGGCGCTGAAACCTTCAGTGAAGCACTGCGTATGGGTACAGAAGTATTCCACAGCCTGAAAAAAGTATTAAACAGCAAAGGCTACAACACTGCAGTTGGTGACGAAGGCGGTTTCGCTCCAAACCTGGGTTCCAACGAAGAAGCTCTGGCTATTATCGTAGAAGCAATCAAAGCTGCTGGCTATGAACCAGGTAAAGATGTATATCTGGCTCTGGACGTTGCTTCCACCGAACTGTACCACGATGGTATTTATGACCTGGCTGGCGAAGGCGTACAGAAAACAGCTGCTGAAATGGTAGACTTCTATGAAGATCTGTGCAGCAAATACCCTGTAATCTCCATCGAAGACGGTCTGGCAGAAGAAGACTGGGAAGGCTGGAAAATGATGACCGAACGTTTAGGCGGCAAAGTACAGCTGGTTGGTGACGACCTGTTTGTAACCAATACCCGTCGTCTGAGCAGAGGTATTGAACAGGATACTGCAAACTCCATTCTGGTAAAAGTAAACCAGATCGGTACTTTAACCGAGACTCTGGAAGCAGTAGAAATGGCAAAACAGGCTGGTTACACAGCAGTTATTTCTCACCGTTCCGGTGAAACAGAAGATGCTACTATCGCTGACATCGCAGTTGCTACCAACGCAGGTCAGATTAAAACAGGTGCACCTTCCAGAAGTGACCGTGTAGCAAAATACAACCAGCTGCTGCGCATTGAAGAAGAATTAGACAATGTTGCTGTGTACAACGGCATCAAAAGCTTCTATAACCTGAAAAAATAATTGGGTATCAGGAAAGAATCTGTAAAAAACAGAAAGTTTTCATTGCAATTTCAAAATGCATCTGATAGAATAGATACATTGAGTAGAAGTTGATGAAGGAGGATTTACAGTGAATATTCTGGTAACAATTATTGTAGTTATCTCCGCTATCGGTTTAATTGCCACTGTTTTACTGCAGTCTGGTAAAAGTGCTGGCTTATCCGGTGCTATCACTGGTGGTGCAGAAACCTTTTTAGGTAAAAAAGGTATGGATGATACATTTGCAATGTGGTCTAAAGTATTTGCAGTTGCCTTTATGGTATCTGTATTCGTACTCTCCATGCTGACAAAATAAGAGAACAAGTTGGGCACTGACTTTGGTCGGTGCCTTTTTTGTTTGCATATTTCTGTGTTAAAAGGAATATGAGAAATAAAGAACGTAATAAATAAGCAGTTGCATGAAAAAATAGAAACAGCTATAATGAAATGATAATGCAAATATGGCAGCGTGAGCTGTTACATACTAACAAAAAAGGAGCAGCATGATGACAGGGGAAGAACATATCACCAGGGTGCCGTATCAGGATAAGGAATTAATTCTGATCGCCACAGCGCATGTGTCGAAAGCAAGTGCCGAGCTGGTAAAAGAAGTGATTGACCGGGAACAGCCGGACAGTATCTGTGTTGAACTGGATAAAGACCGTTACGATAATATTAAAAATCCGAAAGGCTGGTCAGATACCGACCTGACTAAGGTAATTAAAGATGGCAAGGTTGGCTTTATGCTGGCGAATCTGGTGCTGGGTTCCTACCAGAAAAAACTTGCAAAACAGCTGGAGACGAATGTTGGTCAGGAAATGATTCAGGGGATTCAGTCAGCAGAAGAAACCGGAGCAGAACTGGTACTGGCAGACCGCAGCGTACAGACCACTTTTATGCGAATCTGGCGCAAAATGAATCTGAAAGAAAAATTTGATTTACTGCTGAATTTATTTTTTGCACTGGATGATGAAGAAGAAAACGAAATTACCGATGAGGAAATCAATAACCTTCTTCAGAAAGACATGCTGGAAGGTGCTATGGCAAATATGAAGGATGAATTCCCGAAAATTGCCGATATCTTACTGCATGAGCGTGATCAGTATCTGGCCAATAAAATCAAAAATGCACCAGGGAAAAAGGTTGTGGCTGTACTGGGCGGTGCTCATGTAGCCGGCGTAACTGAAGAAATTTTCAAAGAGCAGGACATGGAGGAAATCGGCAACGTGCCTCCTGCAGGGAAAAGCGGAAAAATAATCAGCTGGGGGATTCCGGCACTGATTATTGCTCTGATTGCCTATGGGTTTGTGCAGGGTGTAGATACCGGCCTGGAACAGGTAGGCACCTGGGTTTTATGGAATGGCGGGCTGGCAGCCCTGTTTACCGCCTTAATGCTGGGTCATCCATTCAGCGTTATCACAGCATTTGTGGTAGCACCGATTTCATCGCTGAATCCGATGCTGGCCTGCGGCTGGTTTGCAGGTTTAATGGAAGCCCATATGCGGAAACCAAAAGTAGAGGATGTCAGCAATATTTCCAATGATATTTTCAGCGTAAAAGGCTTTTTCCGCAACCGGTTTCTGCGTACGTTGCTGATTGTTATTATGGCAAATCTGGGCAGTTCGCTTGGAACTATTATTGCCGGGCTGGATATTATTAAAAGTGTATTTTAATAATATGTATCTTCTGCGTGGACAAATGAATCTATTTTTAGGCTGCAACACATATGCTGGATGTTGCAGCCTAACGATGCCGCAACAAAGGCATTCGTAGAAAATGTTCAGAAATGGACGAAGATAAAAAGATAAAAAATGCGTTAAAATATAGCGGTTGACAGGTTTTGTATACAATATTCCTCTGCAAATCTATTGTAAAAAATATTTTTGTAAGTATAATAAAATACAACAGCAGAACCTGATTAAACTGACAATGACGTCGGAAAATGTGGCACGATATACAATGCTGCGCTTCCGGCGTTTTTTTATTTTGAAGGAGGAAATCACATGGATTTATTTGAAGCAAAAGGCGCCGTAGAGGTTGCGGAACCACAATTATATAAAGGAACTTTCCCGTATGATGATTTCCCCAAAAATTCATTTATTGAGGGAACCTATCCGTACGATGTTCCGGAGGATATCTGGGTGACAGATACCACATTCCGTGACGGGCAGCAGTCCATGGAATCCTTTACGCCAAAACAGATTGAAGATATTTTTACCTATATGCACTTAATGGATAATGAAAACGGTATTATCCGTCAGAGTGAGTTTTTTATCTATAGTGAACGTGACCGTGAAGCTATCGAACGCTGTCAGGCACTGAATTATCGTTTCCCGGAAGTTACTACATGGATTCGTCCGCTTCCAAATGATATTGCGCTGGCGGCAAGTATGGGTATTAAAGAAACCGGCGTGCTGATGAGCTGTTCCGACTATCATATTTTCGGCAAATTAAATAAAAACCGTAAAGAAGTATTTAA
>JAFOFM010000175.1 GCA_017387265.1 Peptococcaceae bacterium
GTTTGTAAACTATGCACCAGACATGGGTGTTCTGGATTTACCATTCCTGTTTGGCAGCAGTGAAGAAGCCTATGCGGTATTAGATGGTGAAGTTGGTCAGGAACTGCTGGGTTCTCTGGAAGCAGCAAACCTGAAAGGTCTGGCTTACGCAGAACGCGGTTTCCGTAATGTAACCAACAGTGTTCGTCCTGTAACAACCGCAGCTGATATGGCAGATTTAAAACTGCGTGTAATGGAAAACGAAGTATATGCAAAAACATTTGATGCGCTAGGCACCAACGCAACACCAATGGCATGGCAGGAAACTCTGACTGCTCTGCAGAACGGTACCATTGAAGGGCAGGAAAACCCAATCAATGTAATTTACTCCTACTCTCTGTGGGAATCCAACCAGAGTCATGCAACTCTGACTCGTCACTCCTATGCAACTGCTATCATTACCATGAGCCTGGAAGATTTCAATGCTCTGCCTGAAGATGTACAAGTAATCTTCAAAGATGCAGCTCAGGAAGCAGCTGAATTTGAACGTGCATGGTGTGCAGATAACGAAGCAGAACAGCTGCAGGCTATGAAAGATAACGGTATGCAGGTTGTGGAAAATCCAGATTTAGACAGCTTCAAAGCAGCTGTACAGCCAGTATATGATGCATATCCTCAGTATGCTGACACTCTGGCAAAAATCCAGGCTGTAACCGACGCAATGTAATTTGCAGGTGCAGTTCATATTTGAAACATAATAAGGCGAGGCGGGCAGATTCTGTCGGCCTTGCCTTTTCTCTTACATAATCAGATTTATATAGGGAGTTGAGAAAATGAATTTCGCAAAAGGATTCAAAAAATTCAGTGACGGCATCGATAAGGTGTGTATCGCAATTGTGGTTGCCATGATTGCAGCTATGGTATGTGTTACTATTGCCCAGATTGTTTGCCGAGAATTATCCACAATGCTGGATGGGGTAAAGCCACTGCAGTGGAGCGAGGAAGTCTGTCGGTATCTGCTGGTATGGGCAACCTTTCTGGGTGCCAGCAGTGCTTATAAAGAAGGGTCACATATTACGATAACCTTTTTACAGGGGTTCTTCCCTCCAAAAGTACAGCGTTATATTCGTATCCTGGTTCATGTTCTCTGTATCGTAGCGTTTTGTGCGGTTGTTTATTTTGGTTTTAATTTTGCAATGAAACAGATGCAGCTGGCACCTTCGCTTCGTATTCCAATGAAATATATGTATATGTCGGTGCCGATTGGCTTTGGCTTAATGCTGATTCATGCGGTGAATGCCGTTTTTGAGGAATTGTTTAAATCGAAAGGAGGAAACGCATAATGACAGTCTTACTGTTTGCAGTATTTATTATCGCGCTGTTACTTGGCGTTCCGGTTGCCTTTTCGATTATGCTTTCTGCCATGTCGGTTATGCTGGCCGGTGATGTAGGGCTGGGTATGATGGCACAGCGTATGTTTGCCAGCACAAACTCTTTTCCATTAATTGCAGTACCGTTTTTTATTCTCGCCGGTGACTTGCTGGCGCACGGTGCGATTTCCAGATATCTGGTGGAATTTGCCGAATCCTTTTTAGGCGTTATCAAAGGCGGCCTGTCTATCGTATCCGTAGTAGTAGGGATGTTCTTTGCAGCAATCTCCGGCTCCGGTGCGGCTACCACAGCTGCAGTGGGTTCTACATTGATTCCACAGTTAAAAGCGCGCGGCTATGATGAAGATCAGTCGGCCGCATTAATTGCAGCGGCAGGGACTATCGGTGTTGTTATTCCGCCGTCGGTTCCAATGGTTCTGTATGCGGTTGCGGCTGGTCGTGGTGTAACCATTAATGCACTGTTTACCAACGGGTTTGGACCTGGTATGCTGATGGGTGCAATCCTGATTGCCATTGCGCTGGTGCAGGCGTATAAACGCAATTATCCAAAAGGTGACTGTATTGTACTGATGCGTGTACTGAAGACATTTTTAAAAGCGGTTCCAGGTCTGATTATGCCGGCCATTATTTTAGGCGGCATCTTCTCCGGGATTTTTACAGCATCAGAAGCGGCTGCAGTTGCAGTAGTCTATGCATTGCTGGTTTCGTTCTTTGTATATCGTGACATGACACCGGCAAAACTGTTTGAAATTATGAAAGGCAGTGCAAAAACTTCAGCCGTTATCATGATTATCATTGCCTGCAGCGGTCCGTTTGGCTGGGTACTGGCAAGCTACGGTATTCCGGATGCGATTGCCAGCGCAATTTTAGGCGTATCTACCAATAAATATATTCTGATGTTCCTGATTGCTCTGGTAATTATTATTGCCGGTGTATTTATGGAAACCTCGTCTGCGATTATTATTCTGACACCGGTATTTTTACCGTTGGTAACCGGCCTTGGCGTAAATCTGGTGCATTTCGGGATTATGTTTGTGGTGGGGATTGCTATCGGGATGATTACACCGCCGGTAGCGATTAACCTGTTTGTGGCATCTGGTATTACCGGAAAACCGATTGAACTGATTGCAAAAGCCGTAGTTCCATATCTGCTTGGTTTGCTGTTTGTATTTATACTGATTGTATATCTGCCGCTGTTCTTCCCGGCGCTGATTATCTAACATAAGAGAGACAAAAGAACCCCTGATTCAAAGCATATCAAAGACGCTTTTGAATCAGGGGTTTTGTTTTAAAATATTCGTTTTGCAGCTGCCTGCACGGGCTTATACAGTACAAGCATAATGGCAAAGTTTCCGACACAGTGCAGTAAATCATAAGGGATACCTGCAATCCACCAGGAAAAACCGGCAAGAATACCGTTCCATATACCGCCGCTTAAAGCTCCGGTTATGCCGTATGGAACAGCACAAAAAGCGCCGAAGCCAAGCCCGAACAGTGCCGATAACATACTCCAGAATACAGGTGAAGTCTGGTGGCGGAAAATCTGTGTGAGAATGACCAGAATGGTCCAGACATACAGATAGGATACCCACCAGAAGTGTATGCCGAACAGAATCCCTTCGATGAGGACAAATACATAAACAGCGTACAGGGTTCGCCAGCCCATATGCAATGTAAAGA
>JAFOFM010000176.1 GCA_017387265.1 Peptococcaceae bacterium
ACCCGTTATTACGGAAAAAAACACATTGGCTCTGCTTCAAGATTTTCATATTTTTACAAATTTCTATTTCTTTATTGTTTCGCACTCATAGTCTTAAAATCCTTCCGGATACTCCGGCGGCAGCACAATAACATTTCCCTGCTGTATTTCCCTTTGATACGCACTTACTTCCTGCTGCCAGGCTGGTTCTTCCTTTCGTTTTCTCCGTACTTTTGGCGATAAATGAAGTTCCTCTTCCACAAGTTCCGGCATATCAATCAGTACAACATCTATACCAATACGCACAACGTTCTGCCAGGGAATACGAAGCTCTCCCTGATTCTGCAATATGCCTCGCAGCCCTCCAGGCCCCGGCAAAATCAATGTCTGTATCATACTGCGCTTCAGATTCAGTTCAATATCTTTCACATTGCCCAGACATTTCCCGTCCGCAATATTCACAATCTGCCTCTCCAGTAAATCCGATATTTTCGTACTCATATAGATTGTCCCCCTCCCACAGTAACAGGAATGATTATCTATATGCAGCTAAGAGAAAATCTATACTTCAAAACATAGCAAAAACCCCTGAACCATAAATGGTTCAGGGGTTCTAATGCATTCATAATGAAATTGTCTGTTTAGACTATTCGATTACTGCGATTAATTCGCCAGCTACTACCTGGGAACCTTCTTTTGCATTGATTTTTGCAACTTTACCACTAGCGGTTGCCAGTACGTTGGTTTCCATTTTCATAGCTTCCAGAACAGCGATTGGTTCATTTTCTTTTACTTCGTCGCCTTCTTTAACCAGCAGTTTAATCAGAGTACCAGGGATGTTAGCGCCAACTTCGTTTGGATTGCTTTCATCAGCCATAACGGTGGATGCTACAGTTGCTACGGATTTCGCAGCTTTATCCAGTACTTTTACGGTTCTTCTGTTACCGTTTACTTCGAAAATTAATTCGCGGAAGCCTTCCATGTCAGCTTTACGGATTTCTACCAGTTTTGTTACCAGGATTTTGCCTTCGCTCAGAGCGATTTCACAGGTTTCACCTTCAGTAATTGCATGGAAGAATACATCGCTGCCCATATGAACGAATTCACCGTTATCCAGTTTTGCTTCCAGATAATCTTCGTATACTTTTGGATACATGCAGTAGCTCATTACCTGTTTCATGTCTGCATCCATACCGAACTGTTCGTCCAGATGTTTTTTGATTGCGTCAAAGTCTTCTGCAGGCAGAATTTCACCAGGACGGCATGTGATGAATGGTTTGCCTTTCAGAACCAGTTTCTGCAGTTCTTCAGGGAAGCCGCCTTCAGGCTGACCCATCTGACCTTCGAAGTAAGTTACTACGGAGTCAGGGAAGTCCATGTTTGCAGCTTTTTCGTAAATATTTTCTGGTGTCAGATCATTCTGAATCATGAAGATTGTTAAGTCACCAACTACTTTGGAGGATGGTGTTACTTTAACGATATCGCCTAACATCATGTTAACATCGCGATACATTTTTTTCACGTCGTCAAATCTGTGACCTAAGCCGAAGCTTTCTACCTGTGCTTTCAGGTTGGAGTACTGACCGCCAGGAATTTCATATTTATAGATTTCTGCGTTAGTAGATTTCAGATCGGATTCAAAACCGCCATATACAGGACGTACAGCTGCCCAGTAATCGGATACTTTCTGCAGATCGTCTACAGACATACCTGTTTCACGTTCGGTGTTTTCCAGAGCTGCAACGATGGAGTTCATTGCCGGCTGGCTGGTTAAACCTGCCATAGCGTTGATAGCGCAGTCAGCGATATCTACGCCGGCTTCGGAAGCTGCCAGTACAGTTGCAACACCGTTACCGGTGGTGTCATGTGTATGCAGGTGAATTGGAATACCGATTTCCTGTTTCAGAGTTTTGATTAATTTGGTTGCAGCAGCTGGTTTCAGCAGACCGGACATATCTTTAATACCCAGGATGTGTGTACCGGTTCTTTCCAGTTCTTTCGCCATTCTTACATAGTAATCCAGTGTGTATTTGTCGCGTTTAGCGTCCATAATATCACCGGTGTAGCACAGACAAGCTTCACATACTTTGTTCTGTTTCAGAGTTTCATCGATTGCAACTTCCATACCTTTCAGCCAGTTCAGGGAGTCGAAGATACGGAATACGTCGATACCAGCTTCTGCGGATTCTTTAACGAATGCACGGATTACGTTGTCTGGATAGTTTTTATAACCAACAGCATTTGCGCCGCGCAGCAGCATCTGGAACATTACGTTTGGAATCTGCTGGCGCAGAACATCTAATCTTTCCCATGGAGATTCTTTCAGGAAACGGTAAGCTACGTCGAATGTAGCACCGCCCCACATTTCCAGAGAGAATGCATCTTTTTCGATTACGGATGTTGCATCTGCAATCAGGCTCATATCTCTGGTACGTACACGAGTTGCCATCAGAGACTGATGTGCATCACGGAATGTGGTATCAGTTAACAGCAGTTTTTTCTGTTCCAGTACCCATTTTGCCAGTTTTTCAGGACCGTGCTGATCCAGATACTGTTTGGTACCGCTCAGGTTGGATGGTACATTGTAACCGGTTGGAACGCGAGGCACGTCGAATTTTGGTTTCACGCCTTTTGTTTCGTTTACTACTTTTTCACCCAGGAATTTCAGTAATTTCAGCTCTTTATCGCCTTTTTTACCTGCTGTCAGCAGTTCAGGTGTTTTACCAATGAAGTTGGTATCGCAATTACCATTGCGGAAGTCTTCATGGTTTAATACGTTCATAATAAAACCGATATTGGTTTTTACGCCTTTGATTCTTGTTTCTTTCAGGCAGCGCAGTGCTTTGTTTACTGCATCATTGAAAGTTCTGCCGTGAGAAATGATTTTTACCATCAGGCTGTCATAGTATGGGCTGATAGTGGTACCTGCAGAAGCATTACCGCCATCTAAACGGATACCGTTACCGGAGCTTGTGCGATAAACATCGATAACGCCTGTGTCAGGAGCAAAGTTGTTTGCAGGGTCTTCTGTTGTAACACGACACTGGATTGCAAAACCATTTGCTTTAATATCATCCTGAGATTTGATGTTGATTTCATCGGAGTTCAGAGGGTAACCCTGCGCTACCATAATCTGAGCCTGTACGATATCCACACCAGTAATCATTTCGGATACGGTATGTTCTACCTGAATACGTGGGTTCATTTCGATAAAGTAATGCTGACCGGTAGCATCTACCAGGAATTCAACAGTACCAGCACCACGATAATTTACGGAACCAGCAATTTTCAGAGCATCGCCGCAGATAGCCTGACGCTGTTCTTCGGATAAGCACAGTGCAGGACCGAATTCGATTACTTTCTGGTGACGACGCTGAATGGAGCAGTCACGTTCAAATAAATGAACCAGATTGCCATGTTTGTCACCCAGTACCTGTACTTCGATGTGTTTTGGATTTTCAATATATTTTTCTACGAAAATTGTGTCAATACCAAATGCTTTTTTCGCTTCGCTTTTTGCACTTCTGTATTCCTGCAGCAGGTCTTTTTCGTCACGTACAATACGCATACCACGACCGCCGCCGCCAGCAGATGCTTTTAAGATTAATGGATAGCCGCAAACTTTTGCGTATTCCTGTACTTCTTCTTCATTTTCAGCCGCTTTTTCAACGCCTGGAATAGTTGGAACGCCAACAGAAGTTGCTACGATTTTAGACTGGATTTTGTCACCCAGAGCGTCCATCATTTCATGGGTAGGCCCAATAAATGCAATGCCAGCTTCTTCACACTGTTTTGCAAATTCAGAGTTTTCAGCTAAGAAGCCATAACCAGGATGGATTGCATCAACTGCTTTTGCTTTTGCCAGAGCAATGATTTCACCAATGCTCAGGTATGCATCAATTGGAGATTTCCCTTTACCAATCTGATAAGATTCATCTGCCAGTGTTCTAAATAAAGCATTTTTGTCTTCTTCCGAATAGATTGCTACACTGCGGATTCCCAGCTCACGACAAGCGCGGAATACACGGATGGCAATTTCGCCACGGTTTGCTACCAATACACGTTTAAATTTCTGCATTTTGGTACCTCCTGAATAATTTATTGTCACAATTATTGAAATGTGTCACATATTGATATGATTATACTACATTTATTTCGATTATCACAGCCCTATTTTGCCAAAAATATATAAATGTAATTTATTTATCTGCTTTTTTATACGCTGTAAACGGACAAAGGTTTTTACCTTAAAAACATTGTGATGATTCATTCTCATTATAAAATTCTTTTCAATAGATTGTATTAATCTGACCAACTCTTTGCAATATCAAATAAAATATGCTACAATATTTTATCAAAGAATACTGATTTTGATTTGAATGTTTTTACTTATGAATTACAGGAGGATTTTCATGAAAAAATTTCAGACACTCAGCTCCCGCGCTGTCCTGCTGATGTGCGCAGTGTGGGCTGTCTTAACATTCGGCGGCATGCTTACCAATGGCCAGTCTTATTTCTTTCTTGGTCTGATCAGTGCCTGGCTCGGGGTTCAGAACATTATTCTGCTGAATATGGGTCAAAAAACCGGCGAAATGCCTGACAAACTGGCTTATCACGTAAAACAGAAAGGCGAACGCGGCGGAATTATCCGTTATGTTATCATCAACATTCTTCTTTATCTGTTAATTGGTATCGTGGTAATGGTTTGCGGCTGGTCGATGATGTTCCCGGCAGCGTAACGCATAAATAAAAAACATAAATTGTCTAATAAACACAAAAGAGGATCTTCATATAGAAGATCCTCTTTTTTATTTCTAATAAACTCTTTTTTAGTTATTCAGCGAATGAATTGGTGCCGGGATACGGCCGCCGCGTTTTACAAATAAATCGGAGCTGTATTTGTTTACATCCATAATTGGTGCATAACCTAACAGGCCGCCGAATACAACGGTTTCACCCACTTTTTTACCTGGAACCGGAATTACGCGAACCGCAGTAGTTTTTTTGTTAATCATACCGATTGCCGCTTCATCGGCAATAATTGCTGCGATTGTTTCCGCACTGGTATCACCAGGGATTGCAATCATGTCTAAGCCTACAGAGCATACACAGGTCATAGCTTCCAGTTTATCCAGATGCAGCGCATCCTCTTCTACCGCACGAATCATACCCGCGTCTTCACTAACCGGAATAAACGCACCGCTTAAACCGCCAACGTGAGAAGATGCCATCGCGCCGCCTTTTTTTACTGCGTCGTTCAGCATTGCCAGTGCAGCTGTTGTGCCATGAGTACCAACGCGTTCCAGACCCATCGCTTCCAGAATATCCGCAACACTGTCCCCTACTGCTGGAGTTGGAGCCAGAGACAGGTCTACAATCCCGAAAGGAATACCCAGTCGACGAGCTGCTTCACGGCCTACCAGTTCACCGGAACGGGTAACTTTAAAGGCAGTGTGTTTAATGGTGGTAGCCAGTTCATCAAATGGCGCATTTGGAATTTTGCGAACGGCATTTAATACTACACCAGGACCGCTTACACCAACGTTTAAAACAACTTCCGGTTCCCCAACGCCATGGAAGGCACCCGCCATAAACGGATTGTCTTCTACCTGTGATCTGCAGGTGAGCCAGCTGATCCTGTTCAAGGAGCAGAGCCACCCGGGCCGTGTGATCGTGGCCTACAAGGACCATGTCAGCGAGCTGGTAAACATCAGCGACGAGGAGCGGAAT
>JAFOFM010000177.1 GCA_017387265.1 Peptococcaceae bacterium
GAACCGCATCAAATCCGCCTTCCAGGAACACCTGAGCGATACCAGGGCCCATAACGCCAGCACCAATAACAGCCGCTTTCATACAAAACACTCCTTTTTCATAATTTATAGTGAATAGTTTTAATGTGTACACTCTATTTATTTATAGTATAAATCGTCCTTATTATATTGTAAAATACATATATCTATATAACTTTTATAGATACTAACTATGACAGAAAAAGCGCACTATAGCTGTTTACTATAGTGCGCTTTTTTACTCTGCTTTATATTTTCGGCATATTGCTGTATCGCTCTTCAATCAGTTCCACAAACTCTTCCAGTTCGATAGAATACTGTTCATCCCGCGGGAATATCCAGCCAAGCTTTGTGGTCCACTCCAGATCCTGAATGCGTACCGCATGCAGATCCTCGCAAAGATGATACGAACTTTTCCAGAACGAACAGGACGGCATCATGCTGACTGCCTGAGAGTTCATAATATATTTTACAAGCCCGCGGCTGTCGTCAATCTGGATAAATTCCATGTCTTTGTTATACTGCATCATCACATTGCGGTTAAACTGATTCAATAAGGTGCTGCGTGTCACAAACGGATACTGCACCAGTTCGCTCATGGATGCCATTTCACGGCCAAACAGCGGATTCTGCCGGCCTACGATAAAATACATCTGGTCATCAAAGAGTTTATAAAACTGCAGGTTATATTTTTCAAAGGCCTGCTGAAAGGTCAGTTCCTCCAGATTGGATATCATCACAATCCCCAGGTCGATTTCCCGGCTGGCCAGCAGCTCCACCATATCATAGCTGTTCATCTCCCGCAGGCTGGCTGTGGTATCCGGATATCGCTGTTTTAATTCCAGGAAGGCATCCATAACCAGTGTCTCAAAAATATATGGCACCGTCGCTACCGAAAGATACCCCTTCCGCAGTTTTTCTCCTGTTTTCCCCATCCGTTCAATGCCGTTAATCGCCTGCATGGCTGTCTGGCAATGTTCCAGCACAATAGCGCCCCGTTTGGTAAAACCTACCCCGCGGTTGCTTCGCTCAATAATATCAAAGCCCAGCTCTTCCTCCAGTTCTTTGATTGCCGTACTCAGCGAAGGCTGACTGATATACAGTTTCTGTGCTGTTTTTGAAATGGTTCCGTACTTGTTTAACTCTACCAGAAATTTTATCTGACTTAATCGCATCTTCTACACTCCTTTTAACATTTGTAAAAGTCCGGTCAAATTCTTCAGGCCATTGTGTCATATCATTTCTGTTATAGCTGTCTGCAATAAATTTCGGTCATTTTGTTATATATAAATTGTAATTGTTCCCTTTACACTTTTGCTTTTCGCACTTTTCTGACTTTGGCTTTAATCGGCTTTTTCTGCAGGGTTTTCAGCACCAGTTCCCCTTTGCCGTTTAAAATTTCCACGGTGCTGGTCCAGTCCATAATGTGAATCACGCCGATATCATTTGCCTCTATGCCCGGGATGGCACAGATGGTGCCCACAATATCTACAGGACGGATTTTAGCTTTTTTGCCGTCATCAATCTGCAGCTTCATAATCTGTTCGTGCAGTGCTGCATTTTTATTGCCTTTGGCTTCCGGTTCGGCATCCATTTTGGCGCGGAATGCTTCTTCTGCATCAGCAATCTGCTGTTCCGTCGGCAGTTCCAGCTGCGGAATTTCCCGCTGCAGCAGTTTTTCGATGTAGGTTAAATCGGATTTCTCCCAGCCTTCCAGAAGGGAAATCGCCTGCCCGGTTAAACCGGCACGACCGGTGCGGCCAATGCGATGAATGTAGGTTTCCCGCTCTGCCGGCAGTTCGTAGTTTACCACCAGCGAAATATTTTCCACATCAATGCCTCGAGCTGCCACATCGGTGGCTACCAGATAGCGGAACAGACCTTTTTTGAAGTCCCGCATTACCTCGCCCCGTTCCCACTGCTCCATACCGCCATGTAAGCGAGCGCAGCTGAAGCCATCCTCCCACAGGGCATCATAAATAGCTTCTACTTCGGAACGCATATTGGCAAAAATAATGCAGCTGTCCGGGTTGTGCACTTTCAGCAGATTCATTAACAGTTCCAGACGATTGGTGTCTGCACAGTCATACCAGCCATGTTCAATTTTGCGGCTGCTGATGGCCTCCCCTTCGATTTTAATGCGCAGAGGCTCTTTTAAATACTGCCCGGCCAGCCGTTCCACCTCTTTCGGCATAGTTGCCGAGAATAACAGCGTCACCCGATCTTCCGGCAGGTAGGATAAAATCTCCTCCACCTGTTCAATAAAGCCCATGTGCAGCATTTCATCGGCCTCGTCAATGACCAGGTATTTGATATACCCGGTAAACAGTGTGCCCCGTTCCAGATGATCCAGTACACGCCCCGGTGTACCGACCACCATATGGGATTTCTGTTTCAAGTCCTTTTCCTGCATCCGGAAAGAATGTTTGCCGTACAGCGCCGGAATTTTGATACGTTTTAATTTGCCGATATCCAGCACTTCCTGCTGCACCTGTATTGCCAGCTCTCTGGTTGGAGTCAGAATCATAACCTGCGGCTTATTTTCATCCCAGTCCACCAGTTCACATAACGGAATGGCATAGGCAGCTGTTTTACCGCTGCCTGTCTGCGCCTGCGCAATCAGGTCTTTACCGGCCAGTACCTGCGGAATTACCTCACGCTGTACC
>JAFOFM010000178.1 GCA_017387265.1 Peptococcaceae bacterium
ACATGTTTTTCTTTTATGTCCACGTACAGTGGACTTTTTTCAGAATTTTAAAAATAAACTACTTTTTACAGTAATTTCTTTTATTAAAATTCCTTATTAGCGGCAGTCTCTGCAGACCGTACGTTTCCCCTTTTTGCGCATAAAAAAGCACTCTCTTTCGAGAGTGCCTGCAGCTATACTTCCGTACTATTAATTTTTATTCACCTTTCAGCGCAGCCATCTGTTCCCGTACGCTTGCTTCGCAATCGCGCATGGCCAGAATGGTTTTTGCAAATAAATCGTTCAGTTCCCAGCCCAGACGTTCTGCCCCGGTGCGAATAATATCACGGGAACAGCCGGCAGCGAAGTGTTTGTCTTTGAATTTGCGTTTTACGCTGTCTGCCTCCATATCCATAACGGTTTTAGACGGACGCATTAATACCCCTGCCCCGATTAAACCAGTCAGTTCATCCACGGCAAACAGCACTTTTTCCATCTGGTGGGTTGGCTCCACATCACTGCAGATACCGTATGCGTGGCTGCAGACAGCGTGCACCAGTTCTTCACCGGCATTCAGTTCAGCCAGCAGTTCCGGTGCTCTTTTGCAGTGTTCTTCCGGATAGACTTCAAAATCGATATCGTGCAGCAGCCCTGCCATACGCCAGAACGCTTCGTCTTCGCCATAGCCCAGTTCTCTTGCATACCAGCCCATAACCCCTTCTAATGTGTAGGCATGTTCCAGATGAAACGGCTCTTTGTTATATTTTTTTAACAGCTCTAATGCCTGTTCTCTTGTAAAATTTAATTCCATAAAAATTCCTCCCGCAGTGAATTTGTAATGAGATGATTATAATCTATCTGAGATAAAAATCCTAGTGGTTATTAAAAAAAGAGCTGTCCATTCCGGACAGCTCCTGTTATGCGTTTTTTAATTTTCCAGCTGATAAAAGGCCAGCCCGACTGCGCCCATACCGATATGGGTCGCTACAACGCTGCCAATCTGCAGATAAATAAATTCATCGCAGTTTACGCTGGTTTTTAATTTTTCTACCATGTATTCGGCAATTTCCCGGTTATCACAGTAACCTACGGTGCAGTACAGCTTTTTATTCGGGTCGATTTTATCGGCCAGAATGGCAATCAGCCGTTCTAAGGCTTTGTTGCCCTTGTTGCCGCGCACTTTTTCGTAGGCGCTGATAACGCCGCCGCTCAGGTTCAGCACCGGTTTGATATTTAACAGCGAGCCGAACAGATGGCTTGCTTTGCCGATGCGTCCGCCTTTGTGCAGGTTATCCAGCGAATCCAGCAGAAAATATAAATCCGAATTCTGAATCATGTACTCTACCTGTGCCAGAATTTCCTCCAGACTCCGGCCTTCCTCCACCATACGCGCCGCGGATAACACAATCAGCCCCAGCCCCATAGTGGCGGTCCGGCTGTCGAAGTTATGCACGGTTACGGTATCGGCAACAAGGCTTGCCGCCAGTACGCTGCTCTGGTAGGTACCGCTCAGCTCACTGGAAATCTGAATGGAAATAATGTGTTCTGCGCCTTCTGCAGCCAGTGCCTGATAGGTGTCTGCAAACACAGCCGGAGACGGCTGCGATGTTGTCGGCAGTGTTTTTGCCGTGCGCAGAATTTCGTAGTATTCATCATTGGTAATGTCAATTTTGTCTTTATAAGCTTTCCCGTCAGCCAGAACTTCCAGCGGTACAACTTTAATTCCATATCGGTTTACCAGTTCCGGTGTCAGGTCTGCAGTACTATCTGTCACAATTCTGATGTTCGACATGTTCTTCCTCCCGTTAGCAGTTCATTATGCCGTGCTGTCGATTACTCTACCGAAATCAGATAGGAGTAAACAGCCTGTGCCCCGCTGTACAGTTCAAAATCAGCATCCGGATAGGTTTCTTCCAGATGTGCCAGCAGGCTGTTTGCATCGTCTTCTGTTACGTCAGCGCCGTAATACAGGGTTACCAGTTCGGCATCGTCCATCTGCATGTTGTCCAGTGTATCACAAATCAGCTGCTGCATTTCATCGCCGACAGCTTTGATTTTGCCTTCTACAATACCCAGCAGCTGTCCTTCTTTGATTTCAAATGCATCAATCGAAGTGTCACGTACCGCGTAGGTTACTTCGCCGGAACGTACATACTGCATGGATTCTGTCATTGCTTCTGCATTATCAGCCAGTTCGCCTTCGCTGTCGTATGCCATCAGCGCTGCAATCCCCTGTGGAATGGTACGGCTTGCAACAACCTGTACCTGCACGCTGGTGCTCATTTTAGCAGCCTGATCGGCAGCCATGATAATGTTTTTATTGTTTGGCAGCAGAATCACGTTGTCCGCATTTACTTTTTCAATGGCATTGATAAAGTCTTCGGTACTTGGGTTCATGGTCTGACCGCCGGTAATTACATAATCCACACCCAGGCCGGCGAAAATTTCATTTAAGCCTTCCCCGGCGCTGACAGCTACCACTGCCATGTGTTTATGTTCCGCAGGCATTTCCAGGCTGGCATCTGCCACGCCAAAGCGTTCGCTCTGCGCTTTCATGTTTTCAATTTTCATATCGTTCAGGTCGCCGAACTCTACAAAGTATTCCAGAACTTTCCCTGGACGGTTGGTGTGTACATGCACTTTTGTGATGTCGCCTGCGCCAACAACCAGTACACAGTCACCCAGTGTTTCCAGATATGCACGGGCAGCCTCTACGTCTACCTGTCTGCCCTCGGTACTGCGCACGATTACTTCGGTACAGTACTGGAAGGTAATCTGATCCGGATGAATATGGAATTCTGCAAATTCGTTTTCTGCAGCGGCTTCCTGTTTGTTTTCTTCTGCGAAATCATTCTGACCATTCAGGCCAGCCAGCATCCCTTCCACGATGGTTAAGAGACCTTTCGCGCCGGCATCCACAACACCCGCCTGTTTCAGAACAGGTAAAATTTCAGGTGTGCGTTCCAGACTGCGGTAGCCTTCTTCCAGATATGCTTTTAAGCAGTCTTCGATTGTAAAGCTGTCGTTATAAACCTTTGTCAGATATTCGCTTGCTTCTCTGCAAACTGTCAGAATGGTACCTTCCATTGGTTTTACAACCGCTTTATAAGCAGATTCCACACCGCCGGCAAAGCCTTCTACGAAACTTTTCGCATCTGCTTCATCGCCTTTTGTCACAAATACTTTAGAAATGCCGCCTAAAATCTGAGACAGAATTACGCCAGAGTTGCCGCGCGCACCCATCAGTGCCCCGTAAGACATCTGTTCTGCCACTTTTGCCACTGTCACTTCCCCTTCTGGAATCTGACCCAGAAAACGAGCCACAGAATTTAAGGTTAAAGACATATTAGTCCCAGTGTCACCATCTGGAACTGGAAAAACATTCAGGCTGTCAATTGATGCTTTGTCTGTATTCAGTTTGTTTACGCCGGCTAAAACCATGTTCATAAACAGTTTGCCATCAATACGTGTATAATCCAATGCAAGATCCTCCCCGTTTTGCCGATAAATCTATCTTATTATAATACATCATTCTGAGAAACTTTGCAATTTTATTCTGCTATTTCACGAAAAAAATTTCTTTTTCTCTATCTTAAGCCTCTTTATTGTCTGTGTTATCCGGTTTTTATCTCCAGAACAGGTCGTAACTCTTAATAATATTCGTTAAAATACAGGCTCTGCTCCGGCCATAACTGCTGTAAAACCGCCAGATATTCCGGCTCACAAACCAGTTCCTTCTGCCGGTGGAGCTTTTGTGCACTTCGTGCGCCCATAACAAGCTGGCTCAGCCCTTCAATGGTAATGGCAATATCGGCGCCTTCACCGGAACCGCCATCGGCATATTCCAGCTTCTGCACCACGGCCTGCCCATCGGCAATAGTCACTTCAAAAACGGCATGGTTCCACGGGGCAAAGGCATCGCTTACCTGCATTCGGAAAGACGCCCTCGCCTCTGCCGGATAACAAAGCGCCTCCAGACATGCTTTTACATCTACAATCCGCGCCATCAGAAACGGGTACTGCACAGCGGCTGTTTTAGAAACCGCCAGCTGCCCGGCCAGTACATCATCGTCAGGAAGCTCCAGCCACAGTTTTCTTGTTTCCGGCGCTGTTTCCATCAGAAAGTGCAACAGGCCAGTTCGGGCCTCTTCGCTGCACCATGCCATTTCCCGAATCAGGATGGCGTCTTCCAGCTCAGTCCAGAAACAGTATCCCTCTGCCCGGCCATCCTGTTCGATCAGATAACATCTGGTCTGATCCAGAGCGCCGTCTTCCAGCAGAAGCTGCCAGCTTTCCCGGCTGCGAACC
>JAFOFM010000179.1 GCA_017387265.1 Peptococcaceae bacterium
ATCAATATTATTAAAAACCGGAAATTATAAAAAATACAAAAGCTCGCTGCTATGCGTCTCTCTGAAAATATTTCAGGAGGAACATGGCGGCGGGCTTTTCCTTTTGTACCTTTTGCGGTATAATTATTAGTTAAGATAGAGAAAGGGGTTTTCTTAATGAACTATCAGTTAGAAGTGGAAGATAAAAATGCCTATCTGGCATCGACTGAATATATGAACTGGAATCATCCGCTGATTCAGAAAAAAGCAGCGGAGCTGTTTAACGAAAATATGAGTGAGGTTGAAAAAATCAAGGCGGCGTTTACTTTTGTGCGCGACGGGATTCCGCACACCGGTGATATCGGCGGTCATGATATTGCTCACAATGCGGTAGAGGCGCTGGAGCAGGGCCATGCGGTATGCTATGTAAAATCCATGCTGCTGGCGGCACTCCTGCGCAGTCAGGGCATTGCAGCAGGCTTATGCTATCAGCGGCTGGCTCGTGCTAACGATCATATTATTCATGCGCTGAACGGCATTTATCTGAGCGATATGCAGAAATGGGTGCGCGTGGATGCACGCGGTAATCTGCCGGGCAAAGAGGCAGAATTTTATGTAGATGCGCCGGATAAAGAACAGCTGGTGTTCAACGTGCGCGCCGAGATGGATGAAGTGGATTATCCGACCATTTATGCCGAACCGCCAAAAGCGACAACCATCGTGTTAGAAGAAAATACCGACTGTGCAGAAGTGCTGAAATGCAAGCTGCCGGAACGTTTATAGAATGGAGAATAAGATGGCAACCAAAAAAGAGAAAAAAGAAAAGAGAGCGCAGGCGGAAGCCCAGCGCAAAGAAATGGCAAAAAAACGGTTCCGCCATACAGCAGTGGCGCTGGCACTGGCCGGCGGTGCGGTTGCGCTGAACTTCGGTTTTAATTCCCAGTATGGAACAACCTTTTATGAGTGGATTCAGATTGGCTGTTTTCTGATGATGGGGATGGCTGGCGGCGTAATGATGCTGGGCGCAAAATATGAGGAAAATGAAAAACAGCAGAGAAGCAAACGGACAACCGGTCTGGTATTTATTGTAGTTGCTCTCGGGGTAATTATGTCTGAACTGGTACAGATGTTCATGAAATAACAAAACAGGAGGCAGGTATATGGCAACAGTAATTAAAAATGAGGCGGTAGGCAAGGATTTTTATCTGCTGAAAGCTTCCGGCAGTTTTAATGCAAAAATCGGGCAGTTCTGCATGCTGCGCGCATGGGATGAATATCCGGTATTATCCCGTCCAATCAGTATTTTTGATTGTGATGAAGAGGGTATCAGCTTTTTATATAAAGTGGTAGGCCACGGAACCGAGCTCCTGGCACAGCTAAAACCTGGCGATGCAATCGATGTGCAGGGGCCTTACGGCAACGGGTTTCCGGAAGTAAAAGGAAAAATCGCTCTGGTAGGCGGCGGTATTGGTGTAGCACCGCTTTATTACACTGCAAAAGTGCTGAAAGCGCAGGGCAATGCGGTAGATTTATATTTAGGCTTTAACGATGAGGCTCTTCTGAAAGAGGATTACGAAAACGTATGCGATAACCTGGTTGTGAATATCGGCGGGTATGTAACCGATGATATCAATCCGGCAGAGTATGAATATGTGATGACCTGCGGGCCGCACATCATGATGGAGGTTCTGCACAAAAAAGTAAAAGGTACTGGCGCACAGCTCTATGTATCTATGGAAAACCGCATGGGCTGCGGGGTCGGTGCATGCCTGGTATGCAGCTGCAAAACCAAAGACGGCAACAAAAAAGTATGCAAAGACGGTCCGGTATTTAAAGCGGAGGAGGTATTTACCGATGAGCAGTAGATTACAGGTGGAATTTGCAGGAGTTCCGTTTAAAAATCCTGTGGTAATGGCATCGGGCACCTTCGGGTTTGGCCGCGAATATGCCGATCTGTTTGATATCGAAAAACTGGGCGGCATTTCTTCCAAAGGGCTTACTTTAAATCCGCGCAGCGGCAACGAAGGGATTCGTATCTGGGAAACCCCATCGGGTATTATGAACAGCGTAGGTCTGGAAAACCCGGGTGTAGAAGGTTTTATTCAGAAAGATCTGGACTGGGTAAACAGCCTTGATTTAGTAAATGTGGTAAACGTGGGCGGCCATAGCATCGAGGACTATGTGCAGGCGGTAGAACGCTTAAATGACGTGCATCTGGATTTATTAGAACTCAATATCTCCTGCCCGAATGTAAAACAGGGCGGTATGAACTTTGGTGTAAAAACCGAACTGGCGGCGGAAGTGGTGCGTACCATCCGCAAAGTGTGTAAACACAAACTGGTAGTAAAAATGTCTCCAAACGCAGAGAATATTGTAGATCTGGCAAAAGCCTGCGAAGCAGAAGGGGCCGATGGCTTATCGCTGGTAAACACCTTCCTTGGCATGGCGATTGATATCAACAAACGCAAACCGGTATTCAACAACGGGTATGCCGGTGTATCCGGCCCTGCAATCAAACCGATTGCGTTACGCATGGTGCATCAGGTATGCAAAAATGTACAGGTGCCGGTAATGGGCCTGGGCGGCATCAGCACCTGGCAGGATGCCATTGAGTTTATTATGGCCGGTGCTACAGTCATTCAGGTTGGTACTGCCACCTTTATGCGTCCGGAAAAAGCGCTGGATATCATCGATGGTATGGAACGCTACTGCGAAGAAAACGGTATTCAGAATTTATCAGAAATTCGCGGGATTGTATAACATCCAAAATAATAAAATACACATAAAAAAGCTGCGGCTCTCAGATGAGAATCGCAGCTTTTGTGTTTTTGTTTATTCGGCCAGTTCTACCTGAACGCGAACCGGGTTGTGGTCGCTCCACTGGAACTGGTAATCCACGGTTTCGACATGGTGCAGGGTTACATTCGGCGAGAGAATAAAGCCGTCGATGACATAAAACTGGTTGTTATCCAGGTTTTCGGCATCATATGGGTGATTTAACAGGCGGGATGTCGGCACGCTGTCGTCGGTAACGTACTGCCAGCCCTCCGGCAGAATGGATGCATCAATAACTGCCGGCATAAAGTGCTCGGTTTCTTTTAACGGATATAAGTCCGGATTTACATCCGGCAGCATAGAGTTAAAGTCACCGCCGGCAATGACATAATTGCCTTTTTCGTATTCCTCGTTTAAAAGCTTCACCAGCTGGGCTGTCTGTTTTGCCTTGCCTTCGCCGTTATCGTAGGCTTCCAGATGGAGGTTGATTAACACCAGCTCTTTGTCGGAGTCTGCGAGCGGCATGCGTTCCACTAACAGGCAGCGTTTCAGCTGGAATGCGCTGATTGGCCATGGAAAGGAATTTTCCAGCGAAATGCGTGTAGCACTATCGGCCGGGAAGCTGTTTAAGGTTAAGATACCGGATTCCACATGGCCGATTGGCGGAAGCGGAAATGGCACAAATTTTACGTTAAAACTATAGCCAAAAGCGCTTTGCACCGGGTAATCCAGTGCCTGGGCTATCATTTCCGCCTCGTTGATTGCATACGAACGGTCAGCGTTAATATCGACTTCCTGCAGCAGGAGAATGTCGGAATTTAATTCGGCAGCCTGTTCTGCCAGATGGGTCATGTTATTTTGTACATGGGCTTCACTGACGGGATGCACCTGTTTGCCGCCGTCCATGAAAAAGTCTGCGGAGGCATCCAGCCCGCCGTAGCCGATATTCCAGCTGGTTATCGTAAATGGCTGGTTTACGCCCAGACTCTGGCTGGTGCTGCCGATAAGCTCCACTTCTTCCTCTGGAGCCGGTTTATATTCGCACGCCAGAAGATAGCCGATTACAGCGCCAAGAAAAAGCAGCATAACGCCAATGGTCATACCTGTTTTTTTGATAATCGATGTTTTTTTCTGTTTCATATACAATTCCTCTAATACGATAAAATAGATGATAGAATAGGGGATATATATAATTTCTATCCCTTGATATTATATCATTCTTTGAATAATTGTGTTATACTATTTGCAAAAGATAGCAAAAAAATAATGACACAACAGGGAGTGTTTGTTATGAATCTGGAACAGTTTCGATATATAAAAGAGGTATCTCAGTGCCGCTCCATTTCGAAAGCGGCAAAACAGCTGTTTTTAACCCAGCCTACTATCAGCAATGCTATTCATAATTTTGAAGAGGAAGTAGGCTACAAAGTATTCCGCCGCTCCAATCAGGGTGTGGAACTGACCGAAGACGGGGAAAAACTGATGGGCTCTATTGATATTATTCTGAACGAAGTGGATAATATCCGCAATGCCAATACCGGCGACGGCTATATTAACGGGGATGTGTATGTAGATGCATCGCCTACTATCTGCAGCACCATTATGCCTAAGGTGATTATTGCCTGCAAACAGGCATATCCGGGCATTACGGTACACGTAAAAGAGACATTTCCGGATAAAAGCATGACATCTCTGCTGGCAGGCATGGCCAATATCAGTCTGACCTCCTTTGTGGGCGTTGAAAAATTCAAAAATCTGCAGACCAGCCTTGGCGTGCGCAACTTTGAGGCAGAGCATCTGTTAACAGAAAATTTTGTGCTTTATACCGGCAAAGATAATCCGCTGGCCGGCGCAGAGGCGGTAGAGGTATTAGATACTTACGACCATCCATGGATTATTCAGCAGGAAAACAGCTATGAGGAAAACTGCATGATTCTTGGCGAGGACGAAATCTGTCCAAACAGTATTATCACGTTTCAGGATAAAGACAGCGTAAAACAGGCCATTGCCGCAAATCTGGGCGTAGCGGTTATGGCAAGCTCCTTTGCCGGCGAGGAAGACCCATACGTAACCTCCGGCCTGATTCATCGTGTAGGTTTAACCGATGTACAGCTTAATACCATGCATGTGCTGGTAACTCCTAAAAAACGTAAATTCAGTGCCGTTGAACGCTGTTTCCTCGATGAATTGAAAAAATTCTATCAGAAACTTCAGAAATAAGCACATTAGAAAATCTGCAGAACGAATTGCATTATAAAGAATAATTGTATAAACAATAAAACAGCCGGGCATCCTTTGTCCGGCTGCATTAATTTTGTGCCAGGTTTCACACAAAGACAAGGAATTTGAACTGGAAATCCAGAATATATCTGACAAAGAATAAGTATCTAGAAGAATTGATTTTTGAACGGACGGGTGATTCATTTTGGGACATTTGGCAACTTTAATTTCAGACCTTGCGCTGCTGTTAGTGGTAGCCGGGGCAACGACACTGCTTTGTAAAAAAATAAACCAGCCAACGGTTATCGGATATATTCTGGCCGGGTTTTTAATCGGGCCGGTGGTAAGCTTTATTCCAACCATTGGTGATTCGGAAAATATTACGTTATGGGCGGAAATCGGGGTTATTTTCCTGATGTTCAGCTTAGGGCTGGAATTCAGCCTGCATAAGCTGATGACCGTAGGCACCACCGGGATTGTGGCGGCGCTGCTTCAGATTGGCGGTATGATGCTGTTAGGCTACGGCGCAGGGATTTTAATGGGATGGAGCGCGATGGACAGCCTGTTTTTAGGCGGTATGCTGTCTATGTCCTCCACTATGATTACCATTAAGGCTATTGAGGACTTAGGCCTTAAAGAAAAGAAATTTACGAAGCTGGCCATCGGTACGCTGGTTATTGAAGATATCGTGGCAATTTTTCTGATGGTCGTGTTATCAACAATTTCGGTCAGCCAGGGCGTCAGCGGCGCAGAACTGGCAGCAACCATTATTAAATTAATGATGTATCTGATGGTATGGCTGCTTTTAGGGATTTATCTGATTCCATCGTTTTTACAGAAAACACAGAATCTGATGAACAACGAAACCCTTCTGGTCGTATCGCTGGGTATCTGTTTCGGTATGGTATGGATGGCGGATGCTATCGGGTTTTCCTCGGCGCTGGGCGCGTTTATGGCCGGCTCTATTATGGCGGGCACGGTTCACGGGGAACGCATTGAGCATCTGGTAA
>JAFOFM010000180.1 GCA_017387265.1 Peptococcaceae bacterium
ATTTTACATTAAACCTTTCTTTATTTTTTATTTTGGACAATTTTTTTCTGCAATAATCATTCAAATCATTCAGAATCCTGGTGGTTGAGCCAATTGTCTATTCAGGGATCCTTCAGGAAAGGTTCAGAATGATTCATTAGTCACCATCTCTTCCTCCTGAAAAATGTTTACCACGTTTGATTCTAGATATTTTTATGCCTGCAGCTTTTCTGCTGGCTGTAATGTCTAATAAATAAGCGGATTGTATTTATTTTGTATTTGCCGATGTATTCGTTGACAAGGGCTGGTAAAGGGATTACTATAAAATTTAAGCGGCATACCGGGAACGGTGATGCGACAAAAAATGAACTGACATGGACGAAACGGGGGGAGATTTTTGGCGCTGATTGAGGCAACGGATGTGGTAAAAAAATATAAGGTTGGTTCGGAGGTTATTACGGCTCTGGACGGAATTAATCTTTCAATTGACAAGGGTGAGTTTGTTGCGATCCTGGGTACGTCGGGCTGTGGCAAATCGACGCTTCTGAATATGCTTTCGGGGCTGGAGCGGCCGACAAAGGGTGATATCACCATCAATGGTGTACGCATTAACAAGGTCAGTGAAAAAAATATGTCCCGGTTTCGTGCAAAAGAGATGGGCTTTATTTTTCAGCAGTATAATCTGATTCCATCGTTAACGGCGCTGGAAAATGTCATGCTCCCACTGACGATTCAGGGGGTCAGCAAAAAAACGCGGATTGCACGCAGCAAAGCCATTCTGGAAAAGCTGGGGCTTGGCAAGCGGCTGAATAACAAGCCAAGCCAGATGAGCGGCGGTCAGCAGCAAAGGGTCAGCATAGCCCGGTCGCTGGTGAGTAATCCCAAGATTATTTTTGCGGACGAGCCTACGGGGAATCTGGACAGTAAAACCACCGTTGAAATTCTGGAATTTATGCAGTCGATTGTGCGGGAGGAACAGCGCACGCTGATTATGGTAAGTCACGATACCGAAGTGGCCATGTATGCCGACCGCATTGTGCATATGCTGGATGGCCGCATTACCGGCATTGAGGAAATTTCTGCGAATATAGCAAAAACAGCAGCAAAGGAGAGAACACAAGCCTATGAAGAATAAAAAAACATGGATTGCAGCACTGTTACTGCTTACATTTTTATGTATGAGCGTGATGCCGGGAGCGGTATTTGCCGATACCACCTCCTCTTCTGCTTCTCAGACGGAATCAGCGGAAGATGCCGAGGCAAAGGCTAAAGCGGAAGAAGAAGCAAAAAAACGGGAAGAAGCGGCGAAAAAGAACGTACTGGATACCGGGCTTGACCCATTATGGGCATTTATGAATATCGAAGTGCCTGATAAAGTGATGGTTGGTCAGAAGTTTGATGTAAAAATCACTGTGCGGAACACAGGCAGCGGCCCGGGGTTATTTCCTGTATTCCGTTTTACGGAAGATGCAGAAAGAAAACCTTTAAGTCATTTCACAGTTATTGGCGGCGGTGAAAATGGCGAGTATGATACGCTTTTAACAGAGGTTCCGAGTGGAGAAACTAAAACATTTACCATTACCATGCAGGTAAATCCGGAAACCAAAGAACTGCCGGAAGGCTCCAAATATCGTATTAACTGCATGATTGCCAGCGACAACTGGCGCATGAGTGAAGATAAACGCTATAACGCGGTAAAAAGCTTTGAGCTGGATGTGGTGTATGCTCTGGCAGAGCCTTCGTTTGTAGTAGAAAAAGTAACCTTCAGTCCGGAAGTGACTGCCGGCATCGAAGAAACGGTTGCGACTCTGACATTAAAAAACATCAGCGATTCCAAAGCCAATAATGTGGTGGTAACCCTGGAAGGGATGGCATCCGGTGAAGAAGGTGCAAAAAATATTGCGGTGCGCGATTTAACAGCCACCAAGCAGCTCTATAATGTATCGGGCAAACAAAAGGTAACGGTGGATTATACTCTTGCGCCGAACAGAGATCGCAAACACAATGAAATGAAACTGACTGTGGATTATAACGGAGCTGAAAAACCGCAGGAGATTCTGCTTAATATGCCGCTTCCGCTGCAGGAAAGCGTAAACGGCCGTGAACCGAAAGTTATTATTGAGCGTTATACCGTAGAACCGGGCAAGGTGCTGGCCGGGAACTATGTAACGCTGACATTGTATGTGGAAAACACCAACAGTCTCCCGGTTAATAACGTATCCATTCAGCTGGATGTGCCGAGCGAAACCTCTTCCAGTGGCGGAACCGTATCCAGCGGAACGGTATTTTCACCGGTAGACAGCAGCAATACCTTTTATGTAGATCGTATTGAGGGCAAATACACAGCGGTAAAAACCATCAATATGTATGTAGACCCGAACGCGACGGCGAAAACCTATACCGTGCCAGTGGATATTCAGTATGAAGGCACCGACGGCAAAAAATATTCCAGCCAGGATAATGTGAATATTCCGGTAACCCAGGAAAGCAAAGTGGAAATTATCAGCACCAATATTCAGCCGATGGGCAATGTGGGTGAACCGCTGAATCTGCTGGTGGAATTTGTAAACGTGGGCAAAGTGAACCTGACCAATTTTAAAGTGCGTTTAGAGGGCGATATTCCGGGCAAAGAGGAAAATGTATTCTATTTAGGCACGTTTAATGCCGGGGAAAGCAACGAGTACAGTGCGTCTATTATTCCGGAAGAAGAAGGCACATTAAGCGGCTCGATTCAGATGAGCTATATTGATGCTGATAACCAGAACGCCATGCTGGAAATCCCGTTCAGCTGCGAAATCGGCCCGATGATTGAATATGAACCGACGGACATGCCGATGGAGCCGATTGAGGAGCCGGGGCTTTTAGATAAACTGCGTGCCAACTGGCTGCCGATTGTGTTAGGGTTAGTGATTGTGGCGCAGGGTGTTATTTTATTCCGTATGAAGAAAAAAGCGAAAGCTGAAGAGGAACTGATTGATGGTTAAAACGGACTTATTTGCCATGGCGGCAAAAAATTTAATGCGCCGCAAGAGCCGGACGTTTTTAACCATGCTGGGTGTTCTTATCGGTACGACCTCTATTGTGGTAATGGTATCGCTGGGGATTGGTCTGCAGGAATCGCAGGAAGCCATGTATGCCCAGTGGGGCAGTATGAACGAGATTACCGTAAACCAGAGTTATTCCTACGGGGATGAGGAAAATCAGAATATTGTGGCGTTAAATGACGAGGCGCTGGAATATTTTCAGACCTTTGAGGGCGTAACAGCGGTAGTGCCTATGGTACAGGTATCCGCCAACTCAGCTTCTTACGGTAAAGAACAGGGCTGGCTTGAGGTTTACGGCATCAATCCGGAGGATATGCCGGTTAAAGGCATGGAACCCGCGCATGGCCGTCTGCTGCAGGCAGCCGATCGTAATGCCGTTGTGATTGGCGGTATGGTGGGCGATGGTTTTTATGATCCGAACGGCGGCAGTAACTGGGTCGAGGGTGAAACCTACGAAGCGTATCAGGCTCGAGTCTATGAAAAAACAACCGGCATGCTGAATAAAAAAATCAATGCCGAGTTTATGAATCACGAAACACAAAAAAGCAAAAAAGTGACCTTTCAGGTAGTTGGCATTATGCCGATGGAAAGCGGTAATTACAGTTACAGCGCCTATGCACCGCTGGATGTGATGCAGAAAATCCAGAAGCAGATGCTGACCAGTGAAGAACGAAAACAGAAAAACCGCAACGACTACAACCAGATTACCATTGTAACCGAGGATGTGACCTACACCAAATCTATCTGCGAGAGTCTGCGAAGCGAAGGCTATAATGTGTACTCTATTGCCGAGGATCTGGAAGGTGTAGAGGATTCCATGCAGGTGTTTCAGCTTGCATTAGGCGGTATCGGGGCCATTACCCTTCTGGTTGCGGCCATCGGGATTATTAATACCATGGTCATGTCCATTTATGAGCGCACCAGAGAAATTGCCATTATGAAAGTAATCGGGGCTACCTTTACCGATATCCGGCTGATGTTTCTGGCAGAGGCCGGCATGATTGGTCTGATGGGCGGTGTGCTGGGGCTTGTATTCAGCTATACGCTGTCGTTTATCATAAACCAGTTTTCCGGTGATTTCCTGGGCAATTATATGGGTACCGGCGAGGCGCTGAGTCTCTCGGTGATTCCATGGTGGCTGGCGGTGTTTGCCATTGTGTTTTCCATTCTGGTTGGGCTGTTAGCCGGCGTATATCCTGCCAACCGTGCGGTAAAACTGAGCCCGATTGAAGCGATGCGCAGCAACTGATGCGTAATACGAAGGGCAGGAAAATAATAAGCAAAGATAGAATCCAGTCTATGCATGGCATAACAGCCTGCAGAGGCTGGATTTTTTATGATGAGGCATCATATTTTCATAAGAAACGGTGAAAAAGCGTCAGAAAGCATGACAAAGGCTGTAAAATGCGATATAATAAGATGATATACTATAAAATAAACAAAGGAGCGTATGCA
>JAFOFM010000181.1 GCA_017387265.1 Peptococcaceae bacterium
AACTGTGCTGGAGCATGTAGATACGGGCTATGGTCTGCTGCATGGCACTGAGTCACTGATTATCGCGCAGGCAGACGGGAAAGTAGAGCCGCTGGTGGAAGAAGGCGAACGGATCCGGAAAGGCAACGCGGTATTTAAAATCGGAGATGCCTATTCCTGGACAAACCATGCAGGCCGTGTATCTTATCAGCTGGACGGGCTGGAGGGTATTACAGATTTAAACGGTATCTGCAGCACCAATCTGGAAGAGGGATATGAATTACAGCAGTCTCGCCAGAAACAGGATATTCCTGATGGTGTAAATGGACAGCCTGTGGCTAAAGTTATGAACATCTTTGATGAGGTGTATCTTTATGTAACAGCGCCGCGCAGTGCGTATACAGGAAGTCTGGAAGCGGATCAGAGAATCAGGGTGCGGCTTCTGGATAACGGGGAACAGATGACGGCAAGAGTCATGGAGATTCTGGATACTCCGGATGGCTTCCGGTATATTAAATTAAAACTGGGCAGCGTGAAGGAAACCATCTTTCAGCAGAGAATTTATAAAATTGAACTGCCGTATGACCAGATGACCGGATTTGCAGTATCACCGGATATTCTGGTGGAAAAAGACGGCCAGAGCGGTGTGTATTATCTGCAGAAAGGGTTTGTATTCTGGGCGCCTGTTACTCTGGGCAAGACCTGGGATGAAACCGGGAATGTTATTGTAGAAAGCGGACTGGAAGACGGTATGATTATTGTGACAACACCGAAACTGGTGCGCGAAGGGGAAAACATTAAATACTAAAAAGTACTTGCATAAAATTTAAACTATAATACTTAAAGGACTGAATCGGAATATGAGTATCGCAGAAAATATTGCAGAAATCCGAAAAAATATGGAAGAGGCCAGAAAAAAAAGCCCGAATCCGGAACAGCCGGTAACGCTTGTAGCGGTTACAAAAACAAGAACACCGGAACAGCTGAATGAAGTGCTGGCAGCAGGGCAGAATATTCTGGGTGAAAACCGCGTGCAGGAGCTGATGGACAAGCATGATGCGGTGAATCCGGGAGCAGAATGGCACATTATCGGACATCTGCAGAGCAATAAAGTAAAATATATTGCAGACAAAGTTGTGCTGGTGCATTCGCTGGAAAGTGAGTCTCTGGCAAAAGAACTGAACCGCCGTATGCTGGAGATTGGCCATCCAATGGACTGCCTGGTGCAGGTGAACATTGCCGATGAGGAAAGCAAATTCGGGCTGGCAAAAGAGGAAGTTGTACCGTTTCTGGAAATGGTGAGCAAAATGCCGGGGATTCACGTAAAAGGGCTGATGAACATTGCCCCATTCTTTGAGGACACCGAGCAGGTTCGCCCGATTTTCCGGGAAATGTATCAGCTGTTCCAGGAACTGAAAGAAAAACAGATTCCAGGCATCGACATGGAGATTTTATCAATGGGTATGAGCCACGACTATCAGGTGGCAATCGAAGAAGGGGCTAATATGATTCGTGTTGGCCGCAGTATGTTTGCGTAAAGTTTGAAAGGGAGAGATGACGATGGGATTTTTAGATAAAGTTGTTGACGTATTAGGGTTTGTAGAAAGAGAAGAAGTGGAAGAAGAGGTTGTAGAAAAACAGGCGCAGCCAGCGCAGAAACAGCCAGCTATGCCGGTAAAAAGCGAACCAAAACCAATTGCACGCATTAACAATGTGGTTTCTTTCAACAATCCAAACCGTGAATACAGCACCCGTCATGACAGTGCAGAAAATGCGCGTGTAGTGCTGGTAGAACCGGTACGTTTTGAAGAATCTCAGGGTATTGCCGATAATCTGCTGGATCACAGAGCTGTAGTTATTAATATCGAATCCTGTGATACCGATATTGCAGCAAAAATTATCGACTTTGTAGGCGGCGTTGTATATGCCATCGACGGCACCATTCAGAAAGTAAGCCAGGGGATTATTCTGGCTGCACCACAGAATATTGACATTGCCAGCGAATTAAAACACGATATGGCAGATACCGATGAAGAAATTTTTGCATGGATTACCCAGTACAACCGCAGAGGTGATTTCTAATGTCAAAAACCTACCGGTTTGGATTCATCGGTGCCGGAGCTATGGCATCGGCCATTGCCGGCGGTATGATAAAACAGGGGCTTTCAAACGGCAGTGATATCATTATGTCGGACTGCAGTGCTGAAAAATTACAGGAACTGCATAATACACTGGGTATTCAGCCTGCATCCGACAATAATCAGGTTGTAAGCGAAGCACAGTACATTATCGTAGCGGTGAAACCACAGCAGTTTGCAGCAGTTTGCAATGACTTAAGTGTGAAACCGCAGAATCATCAGGCAGTGATTTCTATCATGGCTGGTGTTACAATGGATACCTTAAGCGCACAGCTGGGGGATATTCCGATTTTTCGTGTAATGCCGAATACACCTGCTAAAATCGGCTGGGGTATGACCGGTATTACCGCAGGGGTCCATACTACAGAAGAACAGAAACAGGTTGTAGCCGATATTTTTAACAGTGTAGGGAAAACTGTTTTTGTAGACGAAACCTATATGGATGCAGTCTGTGCATTAAGCGGAAGCGGCCCTGCCTATATGTATCAGATTCTGGAGGCAATGGCTGATGGCGCTGTGCTGTGCGGCCTGCCAAGAAATACCGCCTATCAGCTTGCAGCGCAGACTATGGCCGGTTCGGCTATGATGCTGTTAGAAACCGGTGAGCATCCTGGTGTTTTAAAAGATCAGGTGACAAGCCCTGCCGGTACTACTATCTGCGGCCTGCGTGCTATGGAGGAACATGGCGTGCGCAGTGCCATGATAGAAGCGGTAGAAAAGGCATATATTCGTTCAAAGGAGCTTGGTGAGAAGAAATGATAACCAGTTTACTGCTATTGTTTTTACGCACCTGTGTCAGCGTTATGAATATGCTGATTCTGGTACGCTGCTTTTTATCGTTTATTCCGCACAATCCGTACAATTCCATCCTGCGTTATGTGTATGAAATTACCGAACTGGTAATGGAGCCATGCCGCAGAATTCTGCCGGATGCTTTAAAATATCCGCTGGATCTTTCACCAATCGTAGCAATGCTTCTGATTGACGTGGTATATAACGTACTGGTGCGAATCGTGTATATTATTTTATAAGCAGGAGGACACTATGCTCTCCGCATTAAGCAACTTATCCATCGAGGAAAAGCAGTTTATCAGTCGTCTGGAAGACCGGCTTGACCGTGTAGAACAGCGCTACCAGG